>CAZVSF010000341.1:0-2898 GCA_964630195.1 uncultured Lentisphaeria bacterium | reverse complement strand
GATCAATACCTCTTGCCACTGCCAACTCGGAACAGGCTGAACTGATGATACCCGTCCCTCCAATAAATAATACCTTCATCTATCTTCTTTCCTCATGAAATGTTTTCATGCGTGGTGTTTTGGTCTTTTCCCCAGCAAACCCCATAACCAGCCATGGAATTTGTGGAAACCCTGAGGTTGGGAATGCATGAGAATGCACTGACCATGGATAACTTCCATACCATTTTCTTTGCAAAATTGAATGGCATTAGCGGATTCCGAGCCTTGCTGCATCCAAATTTTGTTGATACCGGCAGCATGGGCTTCGCGAACTAATTTTTCTGTCTGCTCTGGCGGTACCACATTTACTAGTCCACCCACCTTCCCAGACAGCGCAGTTAGCGTTGCGTGACAGGGTGCTCCATTTATTTCCTGTGCCTCGGGATGGACTATGAACACTTCATATCCTTTCTGCCTAAGCTCCTTGTAGGCTGCATTGCCAAATTTTTTGCCCGATCTGGAGACACCTGCCAATGCGAGCTTTCTCTCTGCCAGGAATGATTCGATCGTACTTTGCTCAACCATGTTTCTCTCCCCCCTTAAAAAATTGTTCGACTAATCTCATTTATCTTCGTCGCAGCGACTGAACAACCACATCTAATTTCTGTAGGAATTCAGACCGATCCCGCTGAGTCAAAGGCGCTGGCCCACCAGTGATTTCACCAGCGCTTCTTAATTCTGAAAGCAAATCTCTGGTCGCCAGTGTCTGGCCGATATTCTCATCAGTAAATCTTTTTCCTGAAGGGCTCAACACTTCAGCCCCCGCTGAAATACAGCGTCCCACCAAGGGGATATCAGCAGTAATAACGACATCGCCTTCCTGGACATGTTCAACAATCCAATCATCAGCTTCATCAAAACCATCACCGACGACTTCCAGCTTGATGCGAGAACTTTGTGGTGTGCGCATCCAGGAATTGCTCACCAGAGTTACCATAAGCTCATATCTATCGGCTACCCGATATACTTCGTTTTTAACGGGACAGGCATCGGCATCGACATAGATATGAAGCAAAAGACCCTAATCCTCCCGGGTTGCAGGTATGACACCCGTCATTTTCAAGGCGTCTCTGGTGATTTCCTTATTGTACCTGGCCTGATCATTGGATGTCAGCTCAATATTTGTGGCAAAAAACCAGACCTGATCCGGTTTTTCCACATAACCTACATACCAGGTATGTTCACCGTCATTACGTATTGCCCAGCCTGTTTTGGCATGCATGGTGTAAGCGTCAGTCTGATCCACCAGCATGATATCCTTGACCACCTGTATATCTTCAGGTTTATACGGTAATTCATTTTTATAGAATCTTTTTAAAAAGGCGATTTGCTCCTCAGCTGTGATTCGTAGGTCCCCATTCAGCCAAAAACTGGCAAGCTCAGGACCTGTCTGCATATTGCCATACCGCATCATTTTTAGATGCCTGAGATAATTCTTGTTCCCATTCCTTCTGGCCAGTTCCTGATAAAACCAGACACAGGAAACAGGCAGAGCCGTTCGCATGGAATGGTCCTGATTCCAGGCTTCTATGGACCTGATCTTGCCATCCCACTTGATGATCTCATCAGGCCCTGATATAACACCTTCGTCCAGGGCAATCAGGCTATTGGGGATTTTAAAGGTGGATGCAGGAAGAAACGCTTGCTTTGCCCGCTCCGGGAAAGCAGCAAACGTTTGGCTCCCGTCCAAAGATGAGATCACCATGGCCCCCTCCACGTGTCGATTGGTAAAAAGGGACTCCAGATTGGACGTTGTAACCGAGTTTGAACATGATATTAAGGTGATCACTCCCAGGGTGAGGATGCCAATTTTTTTTATCTCATTCATATGCACCGCACCTTTCTAAAAATATGAAATATCATTGATCTCTACCCAGCAGATGCTCAAGGGCCGTCATTTTCGCATCAAATTTTTCCCTGGCTTTAACAATGGCTTTGACCGTGTTCATGTCGTTCTCCGGCATTGCACCACCATCCAGAAAAAGGTCATACACTTTGAGGGCCATGATCGCTAATTGAGTCTGGTTCCGAGGTAGATCCCCCGCTTCAAACAGCTGAGATTTGTTCTGTAAAAAATGGGCTGCTTTTTTTGCTGCCTTCAGATGTTTGATTTCCTCAGGATTGGTGGTGTTGAATTTCCAACGCTGAGTCTGTTGGAGAATGGGGGCTTTGTCTTTTCCGGTTAATTGTATTCCTGTTGCCGGGAAGATCCTGCAGTCATAACTGCGGCAGGTGGCCGGACGATGCTGGTAAATTGAACAAGCCCCGTCTTTGAGCATGGGGCAATGGCCATCTTCATCATAACCCATGAGGAGGTTTCCTTCAGGCAGTCCAGGAGCGGGAAATAAAAGCTCATCCGGAATATGAGATAAGGTTTCTTTTTCGTCTGGTTTTATATGGATAAAATATGATGATCGACAACAGGCGTTGCAGGAGCCGCAGGGTACATCCGTTCCAGAATCATCTTGAAGCGCTGTGCGAGTGGCAAGAAGCCAGCCTGAAAATTGCCCTGCTGATAATTCCTGCGTTTCTGACATTGAAGCTAGAATGCCCCCCACTTTTGTTTTCCCGGGATATAGTAAGAGGGTAGCAGAAATCGGAATATTTTGGCGATTCTCCCGGCGCGCTCGGCCTTCTCCTGACTTTCGTCCAGCATCTTTTCAAGCTCATCACCAAAGGTGTCATTAAAATAGCTCTCAGCAGCCTTGGTCCGTTCGGCCTCGGATGTGAATTGATCCCTGATTTGACCTAATTCCCCTGCATCAAGCCATATGCCGCCACAATTGCCACATTCATCCACTTCCACATCGCGCTTAATACTCATGAAATGTTTCATCATGATGACATTATCGCATTTGG
>CAZVSF010000340.1:0-2924 GCA_964630195.1 uncultured Lentisphaeria bacterium | reverse complement strand
CACTCATTATACCCAACACCCAGATGCACCTAACGCAGCAACTTTTGTGGGGCGTGGCAAATTACAGGAGATATTCAACTTCGTGGAAGAGAACGAGATCGACCTGGTGATCTTCGATGATGAACTTACCCCAACCCAACTAAGAAATATTGAGAAATACTTCAATCGAAGAATTCTGGATCGCACTAATCTGATCCTGGATATCTTCGCCCAGAGAGCCCGAACAGCCCATGCCAAGGTACAAGTGGAACTGGCACAATATCAGTACCTTTTACCACGTCTTACACGAATGTGGACCCACCTGGAACGTCAGCGAGGAGGAATCGGACTGAGAGGACCTGGAGAAACGGAAATTGAAACTGACCGCCGGATCATACGGGATAAGATTGCTCGTTTGAAGGAGCAGCTGACCAAGATCGACAAACAAATGGCTACCCAGCGTAAAAATAGAGGGAATATGGTGCGGGTGTCACTGGTGGGCTATACCAATGCCGGCAAATCAACCATCATGAATCTCATAAGCAAATCTGAGGTCTTTGCTGAGGACAAGCTGTTTGCTACGCTCGATACCACGGTGCGTAAAGTGGTGGTGGAGAATCTGCCGTTCCTGCTTGGAGACACTGTGGGATTCATCCGAAAACTGCCTACCCACCTGATCGAATCTTTTAAATCAACCCTGGATGAGGTAAGGGAAGCAGATATCCTGCTGCACGTGGTGGATATATCCCACCCGGGTTTCGAGGATCAGATCGAAGTAGTAAAACAAACACTGGCGGATCTGGATAGCCACGATAAACTCACCATCCTGGTATTTAATAAAATAGATGCCTTTGAGTATATTGAAAAGGAAGAGGACGACCTGACACCCAGGACACGCGAGAATGTTAGCCTGGAGGAATTGATGCAAACCTGGATGGGGAAAAACAATCAGCCCTGCATATTTGTTTCCGCTAAAAATAAAACTAACATTGAAGCGTTTAAGCAAGTGCTATATGATCAGGTAAAGGAGATTCATATTCAACGCTATCCCTACAACAATTTATTATATTGATTGGTGAAGAAACTGGTTTACATATCCATGATACTTTTTCTGGTCTTACTGGCTTGCAAAGAGTCTCGCGAAATACCAGGTGGTGGTTTTGCTATTGACAGAAACCATGCAAGCCCTCCTAATCAGGATTCTTTGGATTTGATCTCCAGCACCAGAGAGACTTTCAATTCCAGCAGTAAGGTCGCTATAGAAGAAACGGTCGAAGAACTTGGTCGTTATTTTACAAGGAAAAATAAATACAACGGATTTAATGGCACTGTTCTCTATGCGGTTGATGGAAAAATTGAGTTTGCTAAGGCCTATGGATATGCCGACCTGCGAAAGAAAGACAGCCTTAAATTAGAGTCTTCATTTCAACTGGCTTCAGTTTCCAAACCAATAACCAGCCTTGCCGTTTTGCTCTTGGTGGAGCAAGGACAGGTTGGCCTCGAAGATAGCCTTCAGGTATATTTCCCCGATTTCCCCTATCATGGGATTACCATCAGACATTTGCTCACGCATCGAAGTGGATTGCCAAACTATATGTATTTCTGCGATTCTATTTGGACCAATTGGGAAGTCCCTATAACCAATAGGGATGTATTAAATATCATGATCAAGGACCAGCCAAAGGTTTACTATCCACCAGATCGTCGATATAACTATTGCAATACCAATTTTGCTCTGCTTGCCCTGTTAGTTGAACAAGTGAGTGAAATGTCTTTCGATCTCTATGTTAAATCCCGAATTTTCCTGCCCCTCGATATGCAGGACGCACAGATTTACAATAAAAGTATTACGCCTGTAAATTATCAGGCGGTTAAAGGCTATACCGGATATCGCAGAGAGGCTGATAATACCTACCTCAACGGTGTCGTCGGCGATAAGGGTGTATATGCTTCCGTACTTGATCTTTTTAAACTCGATCAGGCCCTGCAGACTGGAAAGCTGATCAGTCACGACTTATTGGATAAGGCGTATGAACCTCAGCACAAGGATCTCTGGAAATCTGATAATTATGGTTTGGGATGGCGGATCAATGACAGTGATCCGGGGAATAAGGTTGTTTACCACACCGGATGGTGGAAGGGATTCCGGAGCTATTTCATCAGGGAATTAGGCGCCAGGAAAACCATAATTGTTCTGACTAATACCGATCGAAGTGGACGCCTGGGCTTAGCTGAACTGAGAGGATTGGTCGATAATTAGACCATCTTTTCCTGCAGCAAATATTCGGCAATCTGTATGGCATTGGTTGCCGCTCCCTTCCTTAAGTTGTCAGAGACTATCCACATATTCAAGGTGTTGGCCTGTGAATGATCGCGACGAATCCTTCCCACAAATACCTCATCTTTTTCATGCGCGTTTAAAGGCATGGGATATATATTCCTAGCGGGATCATCAAGTACCACCACTCCTGAGGCCTCACTAAGAATTGACCGGATCTCAGAGACTTCAAAAGGAACCGCAAATTCAACATTAACGGACTCAGAATGCCCCCCAACAACCGGTACCCGTACCGCAGTAGCAGTTAACATGATGCCCTCATCCTCAAGAATCTTCCGGGTCTCATTTACCAACTTCATCTCCTCCTTGGTATAATCATTTTCAGTAAATACATCACACTGGGGTAAACAATTCCGATAAATTTGATGCGGATAAGCCATCCCCGCTCCCTGCTCCCCAGCTCCCAGCTCCTTAGCTCTCAGCTCCTTGCTCCCTCTGATTTCCTCAGCAGCCAACTGATCAACAGCTTTCACACCTGTCCCGGTAACTGATTGGTAAGTGCTGACCACCACCCTTTTGATTTTAAATACTTTGTGAAGAGGGGCCAGAACCGCAACCATTTGTATGGTGGAGCAGTTGGGGGTGGCGATGCTGCGGTAGCTCGACT
>CAZVSF010000339.1:0-2927 GCA_964630195.1 uncultured Lentisphaeria bacterium | reverse complement strand
GGCGGTGATGCCCTTGGCACTGTGGGTCATCAGCCGGACCTTCACTTCACCCCAGGTGACGGTCAGGTCCGGGTGGTGCCAGGCCGCTTCGGCCAGATAGCCGATCGCGTTGACCAGCATCAACGTGTGGGGCCAGCCAGGGGTCGCGAACTTACGCCGAATCCAGCCGTCGCGCAGCTCCCAGTTCGGAAGCTCCCCGAGCTGCGCGGTGACGTCGGCGTCTGAAAGAGCCTTGTCCTCAGAGAGAATCCCCGATGTGTTACGGAATTCAATCCAGACTTTCGAAATCCCAGACCAAGAAATTGTTTCTCATCGGCTTGCCACTCAGGATGCAGCAGGGATCCTTCATGCGTGATGATGGATTCATTTTTCTCAAATGAAAAAGACAGGGATCTCTCCCAATCAATATCCCATTCAAGACCAAGATTGGTTTCCAGTACCTGATAATTTCCATCAATGACCTCTCGGCCAAAGTGAAAGAGACCCGATAATGGTAACTCCATTAGCCAGGGATATCTAAAATCGATGGAAAAGGCTTCTGAATTGGATTTAAGGCGTTGCCAGGAGAAATCAACAGACTTCCCATTTCCATCAAAATTAGGGATATTTACATTTATCTGGCCAAACCAGGCGATCGTGTCTGCAGCGGCATTCCGATTAAAACTTGCCAGACCCTCTACCCTCAATTCAGGATGATTTTGGACCTTGTAGGTCAAATGATATTCACCACCAGAGCCCTTTGAGAGAATTGGATTTGCTTCAAGGTGATAACCCAGGGCCATCACTCTGCGCTCCCCCAGTTCAATACTTTTACTTCCGATTCCTGTCTGCCCCATCTTGAATTCTTTCTCTAGATATCTCGCATCTTTATCAGACACTCCGGTAAAATGGACATGTCTCAGTAGCGGTGCCCCTCCCTGCACAATATTCGCTTCCAGAATCTCTGGATTCGATTGATCAACCGAAAGTGCAACATAGGCATCCCAGAATCCATTTTCTCTATATTCAGTTAGCGTCTGTTCAAATACGGCATCCAAATCATTTGCCTGGACAATCAGGGTGTCGGATCCTGCTGGAGATCGAAGCAAAACATTAAGATCCTGAGCCTGTATATTTAGCAGGTACGCCAGGAGTGTAATGAGTATGAGATTGAAGCGTCTATGCATCAAAAATGCGTCCTCCCCTCCACTCTCAAATATTGTTCATTTTCGTTTACACCACGTTGCTGGATGCTATAGTTCATGGAGACCTGGAACATACTGGAAAAGGTATAGCGACCATTCAGAGAATACTTCCAATTGCTACCAGGTTGTCGTCCTGAAAAGACAGAATATGGGATTCCCTGCACCTCTGCACGGACCTTGGACACAGATAATTGTTGGTTAATTCTACCTCTTCGATTTAGTCTGAGAGAATGATTTAAGTGTGCAAAAATCTCTGAATAAGTCCTCTCATTCTGTTGGTCGTCCACTATGGAGTACTTCATATCCAGCTGGATTTTCTGCTGCGGTGAGATGGCGAAATCGTGTGTCACGAAGGGTCGCGATGATTTCCAGTTTTCATGTGCCAGCGAATTATACTCCAGGATGCGTTGTCTGGATTCGAACGCTATGCCCACCCTGGAATGATTCACTGGATTCCAGATGATATCACCATCCATTTCATGTGATGAAAACAGATTCTCTTCATTCCCGTAATTGTACAGGGTCGAGTTATTCTGCGAGCTTTTTCCTGCGTAACTGACTTTTGTGAGCCCTTTGCTTCGACCGATTTGAATATCCATGTTCAGACTTAAAATAGATTGATCCTGAATTGCGGTTTTGCTTTGGACCTCCTCTTTGAGTTTGAACTCATAGCCCAGGCGACTTTTGAAGGCCATTTTATCGAGCTTACCATAATTTGCAGAGCTGTACTCAATACGGGTTGTATTATCATACTTACGAACTTGTTCTTCACGATCTGAGAAGAGCCTCTGACGAATAAACCTGCCACCATTTATGGGGAGATAATCATTCACAACTGGATCAAAGCTATAGTCACCATAGCCTGTATCTACTTCTACATAGTGGTAATCAAACCTGGGAATGTGCTCTTCATCCAGGATGTAGGACTCCTGGTATTTGAGATGATCTCCCAGCAGCTTCCCGGCAAGTTTGAGATTCCCGAGGTAATATTTTTTGACGGCGCCACTGTCGCTTTCGTGGGTTCGGTATTTCATGCGCAACTGGCCATTTGAGTTGAGAAGATCGGCAAATTCATAGCTGCTAGTCCAATCATCTCGTTTGTCCGACCAGTCATCAATATTCTGAGAGCTCAGGAATGTCTCATTCCCCGACATTTGCCTGTAATCGAGTCTACGATCATAGGATATCAAGAACCTGTGCTTGTCAGAATATTCATAAACAGAGCCGGCACCTGCCGTTAAATGATCATTGCTCGTGTAATTGACAGTCGAGGAGGCTTCTTCCAACTCAGCATGGAAATCATTGCTCAGCCTTCCATGTACAAACTTTGCACTGAGAGCGTGATTCTGATTCAGCGAACTGTCAATCTCTGTTAAAGTGGCTGCATAGATAGCTGATAACGGAACACCAGGATCTGTGTGTGCATCGATTTGGATCTGTTGACCACGTAACACACCAGAACGGGTCAGTTGAGAAACAACGGTGTGGATACGATTGGTCTCTCCAAGTCGAACATTTCCATACTGAAGATGCTCTTCCTCTGATATCCGTGGCGTCAAATGCCAACTTCGGTAGTATTCCAGCGATTCAAGCGCGTCATGGCTGAGATAACCAGATTGAATATATTTGTCACCGATGCGCATCTCAAAGATGGTGCGCCTGATTCCTGCATTGACATCCCAGGCAAATTTGTTGGGTGCATTAACATCCTCTGCATACAAATTTTTGGTATTCTGGGAGATT
>CAZVSF010000338.1:0-2937 GCA_964630195.1 uncultured Lentisphaeria bacterium | reverse complement strand
TAATTTATCGCGTAAAAATTCTCATAGCAAAGGAGCCTGCATGAAAGATCGTATGATTTCTCTGGATGTATTCCGCGGTTTAACTGTGGCATTAATGATTCTGGTCAACAACCCGGGAACCTGGGCACATATATACTGGCCACTGGAACATGCTGCCTGGAATGGTTGGACACCCACGGATCTGGTCTTTCCCTTTTTCCTGTTTATTGTCGGGGTTGCCATGGCTCTAAGCTTTGGGAAAAGGATGGAAGCTGGAGCAGATGTTGCTGCCTTGAAAAAAAAGGTCTGGACCAGGGCAGCCATTATTGTTGGGCTGGGTCTATTCCTGAATGGCTTCCCTTTTAATATTCCGCTCAATTCCCAGATGGCAGCTGATTTCCACTTTTTGGATATATTCAGACGTTTTGCCACCATTCGCTACTGGGGTGTTCTGCAGCGTATCGGAGTCTGCTATCTTATAGCCGGTCTAATTATTTTATATTTTCCAAAAACAAGATCCCGCATTATTGCTGTGGCAGTTCTGCTTTTTATCTACGAATTCTTTATGCGTGTTCCCCTGGTCTCAGGATGGGGAGGCGGCAGTTTTGAACTTGAGACAAACTTTATTCGCTTTATGGATATGAAGATTTTTGGTGCTGCTCACATGTATGCTGGGAAAGGTATACCCTTTGATCCTGAGGGTTTTCTTTCCACGCTGCCGGCAGTAGCTACCACCGTGAGTGGATTCTGGCTGGGTGAATATCTTCTCAAACCTGTGGCCCATCAGACCAAGCTCACCAATCTGGCGGTGATTGGAATTATCCTGTTTATTCTTGGCTCCATCTTCAGCATCATTGAACCGATCAACAAGCGTCTGTGGACTGTCTCTTATGTTGTCGTCATGGATGGATTGGCCATTATGATGATTGTGCTTTCTTCCTATCTCATCGATGTAAAAAAGGTGAGCTCGTGGACGAAACCAGCCATTGTATTTGGCAGTAACCCATTGGTCGTATTTGTAGGTTCTGGTATTCTTGGTCGTTTGATGTACTATATCAAATGGGAGGGTACAGATGGCAATTTTATTACCTTGAAGCAAAGCATTTATAAAAGCTTGTACGCACCGTATTTCAGTGATTTGAATGCGTCGCTGTTATATGCCCTGACCAATATTGCTTTCTGGCTTGCCGTGCTCTGGTATCTCTACAGCAAGAAGATATTTGTAAAAATTTAAGCGCTTCGCCATAGCTGTATCAAATACAGTTGGCTCGTTTTTATGACTACCTATTTAAAGCAAAAAAGCAACGCGCTGGTCCAATATCTTGGTGAAAGGAAGGAAGCGCGTCATTTTGATCAGGACCCCATTGTCATTGGGGGCTGTGGTCGCTCTGGCACAACCCTCCTGCTTTCCATCCTGTCGTCACACCCTGAGATATATGCCATCCCCCATGAATCTGTGGCTCTGGTGAATTGGGAGCACAATACGCAGAAAAAAGGGGCGTCTGGGTTTTCCCTTTATCCCTCACGTCTTGACAGGCTTTATCGTCATCTTCTGGTCAATCGAATTCCAGCTGAAGCCAGACGCTGGTGTGAGAAAACGCCGCGGAACATCCACCACCTGGAAAACATTCTGGGCTACTGGCCTGATGCATTTTTCCTCAACATCATAAGAGATCCCCGAGATGTTTTGACTTCTAAACATCAGAATAAACCAGGTGAATATTGGGTGTCCCTGGATCGCTGGGTCCGGGATGTGAACAAGGGTCTGGAATATCAGGAGCATCCACGCGTAATTACCATTCGATACGAGGATCTCGTCCAGAACTTTGAACCTACCATAAAAAATTTGTGCGCGTTGCTAAAGATCACTTGTGTGCCAGAGATCCTGAACTGGCATGCCCATACGACGGTACGGAAAAATCGAGCCTGGCAGGGAAAAGTAGTAAAACTACATACAAAATCTCTCGCGAAGTGGAAGCAGCAAGAGCA
This sequence comes from uncultured Lentisphaeria bacterium, assembly GCA_964630195.1. Lineage (GTDB taxonomy): Bacteria > Fidelibacterota > UBA8477 > UBA8477 > JABMPR01 > JABMPR01. Next base: position 969 of record CAZVSF010000338.1, on the reverse strand, counting down.
TGAATCCCGATTGGCCGAGATCATGGGTGATCAGCGTATAACCGAGTTAATGAAACGCCTCAATTATACCTGAACGGTATCCGCTTAATCTGGATGAGTTAAAACCAGGTGCTTGGTAGGATTATTCTAGTACTGGAATTCGAAATTTAACATCCAAACCTCATGATCCTCATAACTGATCATGGTGGCGAATCGGTCAGCGATGGCGATCAGACGCAAACCCAGCTGCCATTGTAGCTTATCATCAAAACGATTTCGGTATTTTTCAGAACTGATATAGTCAAATTGATTGATGATGCTGATAGCATCACCCATGTTTTTGGGGAAGGGATACCAGATACTTGCCAGAGAAACACGACGTTTATCCACAAATAGAGATATATGATTATTCATTTGTGGAATTCCCACAGTCCCTGTTGCAAAAAAGGATGATTTTTGGGCATATGGGTCACCAAGCTCGTCCTCGAGTATGCTGAAAAATTTTTTACTTCCGCCATCTGCGGTAAGCCTATCATGGTTAGCGGGTGAGAAAGCCTCCAGATATTTCGTCCATCCCAGGGCTATACTGACTTTATAAATGTCCCCAATCTCTGGGAGTATCTGGAGTTTAAGCATGACATCTGCTTGATCGATAACAGATTCTTTGGCCCACAGGTTCGTTTCACCACTTAAGAGCCAGATGGAAGCGCCGGCTTTGAGTTGTCGAATATCTTCCGTCCTAGGGCTCCAGCGTCCAGAAGCATAGATCCAGGTCCTGGGTGTGGAAGCCGTGGGAACATCGATCAATTGGTAGCGAGGTATTATGCTTAGAAATGAGGCATGTTGGCTTTTAATGAGATCAAGACGATCCTGTTCCTGACGTAATTTTGCTTCATCCATTTTTAGGATGTGATCTAGGGAATCAATGACGGCCTGTTGTCTGGCAAGCGCCAGACTGTCCATTGTCATCTTATGCCGCAGAGAATCGGC
>CAZVSF010000337.1:0-2939 GCA_964630195.1 uncultured Lentisphaeria bacterium | reverse complement strand
CTCTCTTCCGGGCTTAATCCCAAATGTGTCCCCATAATGGTGAGCGTGTCGCCTGCGGCGTCTATCTGGCTTACAAAGGCACTGCGGCCCTCTAAAAGACTATCTGTAGATAAATCAAGAATCCTGAAATCAATAATTGGATACCTGGAGAGCAATGCGTTTCCATATTGACCCCCATCATAATCTATTGATCTCCCGAAAATGCTGAACATTTTCAGCAAGTTTCCCAGACTGTCTGCCTGGTGAACACCAAATGATCGCAACGTACCCTGATCAACTTCGTTGAGGATGACAAAGTCAGGGTTTCCAGATCGAATGACCCGTGCTGTCCGCTCCAGATCAAGAATCCTGTCCATCCCGACACCATGCCTGATATTATAGGTCATGATACGGTAACCACTCTCCCGGGATGAACAGCTTAAGAAGAAGCTGCAGAGCAGCAGGCAAAGCGGGAGTGAAAAACGATTCATGGAATGCTTATTCAAAAACCCTTTTTGCAAAGGCAAAACGACGCTCCAGACTCTCTGAATAATCCGGATCGTCAGGATTCATGCTTTCAATTTGTACACCTTTTCCAAGGCTGTGGATGACCTTGCCATTTCCCATATAAATGGCTGTATGGGTGATCATGCGACGTCGCCCGGTGAAAAAGAGCAGATCTCCAGGGAGCATGGCGTCCATCCAACCGGGGTATCCGATCGTACGACCAATATTTGCGATCTCATCCGAGTCACGGGGGAGATAGATATTGTTTAAGGCATAGCTCTGCATGACAAAGCCTGAACAATCCAGACCCTCGGAGGATCTTCCACCCCAGACGTAGGGTAAGCCCAAATAGTTTTGAGCGGAGTTCAATATTTTCTGACGGAGTGGGTTGGAACTGGGATCGATGACATCATACCTGTTGGATGGCAGTGCTAGTTCATGTCCATCAGCCAGAAGCACAGCATCATTGTCGAAGTAGGGGAGTCGAGTTCCCATCAACAGGACTGTTCCATTTTCCAGCGTATCATTGGCGGTAAACACGGCCTGTTTGCCCATCTGGTAACGATTCCATTCCTGCAGATCAACCCGGCGAATCGCTGTTGACGGAATATATCCCAGATAGCCTATGCTGGATTGCACCTGTACATATTTGCCTGTCTCGCGGATGAGACGAACCGGCTCGCCATACAGCATTTGAGTTCCTTCCTGCTTCTGGTCAACTGGTTTGTGGCGTCCCATGACATATGGCTCAAGGACGATACCATATGCCAGATCATCGGGGAATGATTCGGGCAGGTAATGCACGGAATCGATGAGGTTCAAATCGTAGCCGGCTTTTTTCAGCTGGCGTGCAATTCCCCGGACGGGAATTGAATAGAAGGCCTCACCCCTGAGTATGAGCGTATTGCCATCAAGTTCGCCATGGATGTCCTGATACCACATTCGGTGATCCAGATAGAAGTCCTGATTGGCCTGGTCAATGATCGCATGGATCTCAGCTTGTCGGGAGTTCAGGGGAAGACTGGCGCAATTACTTAACGTGAGTATTGCCAGCATACTGAGCAGAGATATTTTTTGTACTGATGGGCGGGAAAGCATAGCTTTTTTACCTTATTTTGAAAATGCGGTCATGATCGGGGAAAATAATTTTAAGGGGGAGCTCTCTGCAACAACTCATCTGCCCTAAATAGCTCAATTTTGAGTAAAAATCGCATATAAATGCTGGTTATTGGTCTGGCTCGAAATACGTTATCTCATAGGAATTTTCCAATGCAATATGACAAAGCATATCTGATCAGTCTTGAGCGAAGTCCTGGACGCCGCAAGAATTTTTATCGCTATGCCCGCAAGGCTGGTATTGAGGTGGAGTGGTTTCCAGCTCTCTATGGTCTGGATGTAGATATCCAGGATTTCCAGCAACGGGGATATTTGAGTGATGATTTCAAATTAAGATTGGCTGGAAGTCTGGGGACCCTGTTGAGTCATGTCCACGTCTGGGAAAAAATAGCTGAAGATCCCACCTGTGAGGTTGGTCTTATCTTTGAGGATGACGCAGTTTTTAATCGTCGGTTTTCACATGATCTGAGTGCAATTGATCCCGGTGATATTCCCGATGACTGGGATATGCTCTGGTTGGGCTGGCACAAGCTGGATTGTGATCCTGTCAATGAGGTGGTTGGCACTCCCCGCAAGACTGAGGGAAAGAGTGTGAATTCCGGTCATTTTGCCTATATGATTAAATCATCAAGCGTGGAGAAGATGAAGTCCATCCTTTTACCCTATGACAATCGACGATCCAAGGATGTACTACTCCGACAAAAATTTGATGCCTTCAATGCATATTTTTTGCTGGAAAAAATTGTTAAAACACCTGTAATCGGGTTCGACTCAGTTCGCAAGAATATCAATGATCCCTTGAGGATTGAGGGAAGACCCCTTAAAAAACTGGTTCAGAAGATCAGGAAACTGTTTCTGGAGTAGGGCTTACAGCTTGCTGGCCAATCTGTTGAATTTCTCTGCCAGCCTGCTAATATTTTTGCCTACAGCTTGCATGTCCGACAGAATGGAATAGGATATCATGCCGGGACCTGACCAGATGATAGTTTCATTTCCCACTTCTTTTTCAAATTGTCTTATCAGGGATTCCAGACTGTGTTGTTCAGCATTTACCAAAATGAGTATCTCCTCCAATTGATTCAAAATCTGCTTATCGATCCGTTCATCACTCTGAATTTTGGAAATTTCGTCTGAAATCTGTTGAATCGACAGGGTTAGTTCTGATAAAAAATCATCGATTTGCTGTCTTACCTCAGGGACCTTCACTTTGGAGATGTGGTGTTTGTTTAATAATCCAATGAATCTGTTGGATGATTTGCCATAGGTATCAGATAATGACTCAAAATTCTCAGTTTGGGATTCATATTCCTTTTTAACGGTCTGAAACTCGTCCCATA
>CAZVSF010000336.1:0-2973 GCA_964630195.1 uncultured Lentisphaeria bacterium | reverse complement strand
TATATGAAGGATATCGACCCAATACAGGGTTCCCCTAACCCGGAAGTCTACTATTCTGTTTGGGATGGGGAGGCTTATACGGATCCTCTGGCGCTCACAAATAATGTCTATTATGAGACGAACCCAAGTGTGAAGTTTTTACCAAATGGGGATGCACTTTGTCTATGGACTCAGAATAAAACACTGGAGTCAGAGACAATTGAATTTGCTGAGATGCTTGCCAATCAGGAACTCTACTATTCTCTCTGGGATGCAACTTCAGATACCTGGTCAACACCAAGCGCGCTGACTGATGATGGTTTCGCAGATGGAATGAGCAAGATGAGTGTAGAGGATGATACCACTGCTATATCAGTCTGGACACACGTTGAAAGTGTTAGCTCCCATGCACCCGAAGATTGGGAAATCTACTACTCAATATGGGATGGTTTTGATTGGACCCCCGCGACTGGCATTACTGATGACCAGGCGGCTGATCTTGATGCGACAGTCGCATATCTGAGCGATGGTGACGCCCTATCAGTTTGGATCTCAGATGCAGATCATGATTTTGACACAGTAGATGACCTCGAACTAAAATATGCACTTTGGAACGGCACAACGTGGTCGACCCCTGCAGCACTTACAGATAATAATTATAAAGAAGCTAAACCACATTTAGCGGCGACTTCTGACGGGAATGCATTTCTTTCCTGGACATCAAATGAATTGCAGGCTGATTCATCAAAGATGGATCGGATCTATATCAGTAAATGGGATAATTCATTAACACAGTGGTCGACGCCAGTGATAGTAGCCAGTGATAGTCAGTTTGTGGAAACACCAGAACTCAGCGTTACCACTATCGCCTCGGTTGAGAACCTGGCACTCATGTGGCGCGGCTATGATGGCTACGATGGGGATCTCTTCGTCAGTTTCCATGCGTTACCAGAACCGCTGAGCACATGGACTGAACCAGAACAAATAACAACCGACTCATTGACCGATTGGATGTTAACCACAACGATCGATGCAAACTCAAATATGGTTTTTGTGAATATGAAAACCGATTATGCTGATAATACGAATCAGATGTTCCGTAAAGGAAACTTCTTTGATGGACTCAACGTGACCGCCAGGGGTATCAACTCCATGCGTGAAACGTCTGAGGAACTGAACTACGGGTTGTTAGAAATCAAACCTGATCTCAAGATTGATGAAGAGGATTTTCAATTCTACAGGGGTGAAGAAGAAATTGAATACGGGTCTATCAACGACACGATCAGAATCCAGGGGCTGATTAAGAATGCTGGTGCAGTAGAATCAGCTGATTTTGATGTAGCCTTTTATCTTGGTCATCCAGACTCCAGCTCAAGTACAGAAATTCAGACGATCACGGTTAGCGGGTTGATGCCTGACTCATCATCTATTGTATCAATTGATTGGATCATCAATGGTGGTGGTGTGTACGACATGTTCATTGATATCGATCCTTTGAATGCCATTTCTGAAAAGCGTGAACTCAATAACACACTTACAAAGACTTTATCGATTCTGCCGGATATCATTGCTGGTGAGTTGAGCTATTCCCATGAAGGAATAGTGACAGGTGATACCTTGACCATAACAGCAATCGTGAGTAATCAAGGTGGCTTTGAAGCTGTTAATTTGCCATACACCATTACTTATGATGAAACAACATATCCTGAGCTCTCTGGCGTGATTGATACCCTGGGAATTGGTGAAAGCGACACGCTTCTAGTCAATATGGTAGCGCTGGCTGGCGCAAGAACCTTTGAGATCAACTTCGATCCTGAGAATACTATTCAAGAATTAGATTTGGAGAATAATGTAGCCAGCATTGTGGTGGGCATTTTTCCGGACTATGAACTCTTGGCTGATGATATCTCAGTTTTAGCTGATTCAGGCTTTGTTTCTCTTATGGTCGCTGAGATCAGAAATATTGGTGCTGCAGAGGGAACTCTTATCCCTGTTATGGTATATGAGGGGAATCCTCTCCAGGGTGGTGTTTTACTTGATTCACTCACCATTCAAACTCTGGCAGCGGGCGATACAGCTCAGATTATATCAGATCAAATTCTTGAACCTGGTATTCATTCGATCTATGTACGTGTCAATGACCAACTTGCTCAAGCAGAGTATGATTATAATAACAACTTCGCCTCCGACAACTTCCTGATTCGTAGTAAAGCAGATCTGGTTATTTCGTCAGGTGATATTCTTGTCGCTGGAGGTAATCCTGCTGCTGGTGATACCAATCATGTTCAGATAATGGTACATAATATGGGTGGAACCGATGCTCTGAATGTAAGTATAGATTTCTTTGAGACAAATCCAGCCCTGGAAACATCTGTAGCAGCTTTCAGTACAGTTGTACCACTTATCAATTTCGGAGATTCCGTATTTGTTGAGACTGAACTGGTTATCGCCGATTCTGCATATGGTGAAATACCATTATGGGCAATCGTTGATTTAGACAATACGATTCTGGAAAGTGATGAGTCATCCAACATGTATCAGACGATTCTGAGTTTTTATCCTGAAATCGCATTGAGTATAGATTCACTCTATATAGACACTGAGATGGATCCTTTGACACAAGAATTGACATTCTATAACCAGGGTAATACCTGGATGTCTCTGGATCTTTCAGAGGATGATGGAAATGTTGGTCTGATGAGAGGTGGAGATAAAGAAACCAAAGATCAAACCAGCGAGAGCAGTTGGCCCGGGCTCAATGTATTCAGGGAAGATGTGACTTGGTTCAGTTTTAGTCAGGACAGTCCCTGGATAGCTCCCGGAGATAGCATGGTGGTTCAATTGACATTTGATCCGGCTGAGATGACCCATGGTTACTACTCAACGACCCTTCTGGTGTCAAGTAATGATCTTGAATCCTCCAGCATTGCATTCCCGATTCAGATGTTCATCCCAGGCGTTGCGCCAGTTGTGGCAATGCCTGATAATGTTGTG
>CAZVSF010000335.1:0-2991 GCA_964630195.1 uncultured Lentisphaeria bacterium | reverse complement strand
GCCCCCCATCCAGCAGAATTCCCAGTAATTCTGAAGCATCTTTAATCATCATCAAGGCTGTGCGGACATCAGAGGGATTCTTTTTGAAAAAAGAGGGTGTGCAATGGATAATTGATGAGGGTAAACTCACCATCTGCAATCCATTCCATTCCTCAATCTCTGCCTTATCAGGAAGTGGCGATTTCATGACGAATATTGAAGTGCCAAAAATGAGATCAGTTGACATATTGTTGCCCTTTTGGCTCCTCACTACCAGCTGATTTGGTATCGAGTTATTACCGGCGTGTATAGACAATGATTGTTCAGCCGACAGGCAGTACTCCTTACCGTATCGATCCTTAAGATAACGAGAGCAGAATCCCCAAAATGAAACATACCATGATGTGCTATCCCCTTTTCGTTCCTCCTGGGGGAGCGAAACATACCAACCTTTAATGACTTCCAGGAGAAATCCATTCTTGATGAGTCGTTCTCTGTGAACCCTTGATAGGTCACTCGCTTTGACTCCTAAGATCCCATTATTTGGGACGTCCTTGAGCTTTTCCAATGACTCTGCTAATTTTTGACTTGGTGTTGCCATGTGTGATCGTATTCTTCTTATTATTTACTGACGTGCATTATTTATTACTTAACGCTGTGCACTTTTTATTACATTACGTCGTGCATTATTTATTATATGATGCATTATAATCGAATTCATCCAAAATGCCAAGAATTATGATCAGTTGGATATGTGCAAGGTACGTCGTCTATATTGAAAGATGGATCCTAGTGAAAATGTGCCAAAAATCTGTCAATGGCTCACAGATAAGTCGGAAATTCATGCTCTGTTGTGGGCATATCTGGATAAATTGGGAGAATACTAATTTTTTTGTTATTTCTGAAGATAGACTTCTCTATTAGAAATTATGCTATTTAAGTATCCTAATGTTGAGCAAATCCCTGAAACCCGCTAAGTGGGTCACTCTCCCGCCATCACTCAGAGATATATGATATTATTATATTTATGAGTGCTATATATATAATAGTTCCACTTACCTACCCGCTTAATTCTCATTTCAGTGATTATAGACGAGATGTACTCGGGGATTAGCTGAACCTCCGCCTGTGCTGAGTGTGTCGAAGGGGTTGCTACTTCGTTTATCAGTAGTATGCAGACCAGCCGTCGCTCCTCCCGCCGTCGTTGGCAGGGTTCTGCTATGGTTTGACAAACCCCTATACAGTAAGTGATAGCGGGTTTTCCACCGCTTATGGCGGGGTTCAGTTGTCAAGATGTTTCTGGTGGTACTTTTTATCCAGCTCTCGAATCTTCTCCAGCAATTCACTGACTGTCCAGGGCTTCTGGATAAAAGCAGTGATCCCAATATCCTTAAACTCTTTCTTGTCCTTAACACCTAGTTCTCCAGTGGAAAGAAAAATGGGGATATTGGACTTTGTCCTCCTGATTGCTTTAGTTAAGTCAGCACCAGACATCTCTGGCATGGACTGATCCGTGACGACAAGATCATATTTTTCAGGGTTGGATTTGAACAATTCAAGTGCTTGTTTGCCGTCTGAGGCACTATCCACGAGATGCCCTCTACTGGAAAGAACATGCTGTGTGACCTTCCGGATACTGTCTTCATCATCGACCAGTAAAATGGTCTGCTTCAGATCATCTGGTGGGGTTACTGGTTTCGGCTCTTCATTGTCCGGTTTTGGTTGATCAAGAACCGGGAACAGCAGTCGAAAAGTCGTGCCCGTACCACGCTCACTGGCAACCGTAATCTGACCCCCCATTATGTCCACGATACCGTGGATAACGGATAGACCGAGCCCCGTACCTTTCCCAAACTGCTTGGTGGTAAAGAAGGGATCAAACACCTTCTCCAGGTCCTCAGCATCAATACCATGCCCTGTATCACTGACCTTAAGTGCCAGAGCTTCGGCTTCAGGATCGCCATCTTTCAATGACTCACTCACTTGCTTCAGACTTACGGTCAGGACCCCACCGGATTCTTCCATGGCATGTTGGGCATTATTGCACAGATTAAGGATGATCTGGTGGATGTGGGTCTTGTCACAGAGAACCAGACCGGAGTCTGTATCGATAGCTTGTTTGAGTTCAATGTTTACAGGGAGGGAAGCTCTTTCAAGAACCAGGGCATCCCGTACTAGTTCATGCAACTCATGGGGCTGTATGTCCACACTGGATTTGCGACTAAAGGTCAGGATCTGCTTGACGATATTCCTGGCTCGTTCACCATTCTCTAGCATATGGTCAAAGTTCGCACGAAGTTCTTTATCCTGCGGTAGATCGTCTTTAACTAAACCGCCATAGAGAAACAAGCTTTGCAGAATATTATTCAGTTCATGTGAGATACCGCCCACCATGGTTCCCACGGCTTCCAGCTTTTGGGATTGGCGAAGGTGGGCTTCCAGTGCCTTGCGATCGGTTATATCCCTGGTGATGCTGAGAATGTGAGGTTCCCCATCTAGTGTAATTGTGGCAGCAGACATCAGACCAGGAATAACTTTGCCATCTTTCATGCGAAATTGAGCTTCAAGATTTTGAACTACACCATCCTTGCGAAGCCCTTGCACTAACTTTTCCCGATCCTCAGGGCGGTCCCAAATATTGATCTCCAAGGAAGATTTACCAATCACATCAGATTTTGAATAGCCCGTAATATTTGTAAAACCATCATTGATGGTAACATACACACCATCCTCGAGCCTGTTGATATTGATGGAATCGGGGCTTGTAGTAAATGCTTTTTTGAATTTTTGCTCACTCGACAACAAAGCCCCTTCCGCCTGCTTGCGCGCGGTGATATCCTCTTTAACAGCAATGTATTGAGTAATATTACCCGAATCATCGAGAATTGGAGAAATGTTAGCAGATTCCCAGAACAACTCACCATTTTTCTTTTTATTGTGGAATTCACCAGCCCATGTCTTTCCGGAGCTAATGGTTGTCCAGAGATCTTTATAATAGCTATCGTCCTGCTC
>CAZVSF010000334.1:0-2999 GCA_964630195.1 uncultured Lentisphaeria bacterium | reverse complement strand
CACCCAAAACATCTTCAGATACAGGTCTCTCAGCACCAACGATGGCAGTAGATGGGAAGGCCGTATATGCTATTTTTGGTACTGGAGATATTGCAGCTTTCGATATGAACGGGAACATGCTGTGGGGAAGAAATTTGGGTGTTCCGGACAATCACTACGGACATTCTTCATCGTTGATCAGTTGGAAAGAAAAACTAATTGTCTTATTTGATACCAATAGGGGAGGCAAAATTATGGCCCTCGATGTGTCAACAGGTAAAGCTATCTGGGAAAAGGCTCGTCCGAATAAAATATCCTGGTCATCACCTGTACTGGCACAGATCGATGGGGCCTGGCAGATTCTCACAACAACAGATCCCAGTATCTCAGGTCATGATCTTAATACGGGTGAGCAAATTTGGAAGGTCGATTGTCTGATGGGTGAAGTTGGGGCTTCGCCTACCTTTGCTGATGGGCTCGTATATGGAGCCAATGAATATGCTCGTCTGGTAGCTATTAAACCTGGTCCGACAGCTGAGATAATCTGGGAATATGATGAGTATTTGCCGGAGGTTGCCAGTCCTGTTGTATTTGATGGATTGCTCTTCATTGCAACCAGTTACGGAGTACTGGTCTGTCTAGATGCAAAGACAGGTACCAAATATTGGGAGTTCGAGGGAAGTGACGGTTTTTATGCCTCTCCGATCATTGCCGACGGGAAACTGTATGCCATTGACATGGCTGGCATGATGCATGTATTCAAATTAAATAAAGAATTGCAAATTCTTGCAAATTCTCCACTCGGAGAAAAAGCAGTAGCTTCTCCAGCCTTTTCGCAAGGAAGAATCTATTTACGTGGGGAAAAGAATCTATATTGTATCGGACCAAAGTAGGGAGTAGATGGCGGAGCGTGTTTCAACTATAGACGAAATCATGAAGAATTTTGGTCGGTCAGCCTCCAATACCATTCCTATTCTGCAGGCCATTCAGGATCATTTCAATTACCTGCCCCAGGAAGCCTTACGGAAAGTTTGTGAATCCACGGATATTACCCCTGAGCAGATTACCGGAGTGGCCAGCTTTTATTCTCAATTTAGAATGGAACCGGTCGGAGAACACATTATTAAAGTGTGTGTTGGGACAGCCTGCCACGTGAAAGGCGCAGGCCTGGTGGAGGACGCTTTCAGAAGGGAACTCAAATTAAAAGACGGAAGCCATACCGATGCAGATCGTAAGTATACCCTCGAAAAAGTCAGTTGCCTCGGGTGCTGTACCATAGCACCGGTTGTTCAAATCGACCAGACTACTTATGGGCATGTAGCACCTGATCAGGTAAGGATGGTCATTAAAGATTTTGAATCAATAAAAGGCCAGAGCTCGAGCAAAGCTGCCAGAAAAGCCGATGGTCGTGAGATCCTGGGCGAAATACGTGTCGGATTGGGTAGTTGCTGTGTGGCCAGCGGAAGTGAAGAAGTCAGGGAGGAAGTTCAGAAATCCCTGGATAAATATGGCCTCCCGGTCAAGATGAAACACGTAGGCTGCATTGGGATGTGCCATCAGGTTCCCCTGGTTGAAGTAGTCCCCGCAAATGGCGAAACCATTCTGTATGCCAAAGTTAAGCCAGACGAAGTCAGGAAAATTGTCGACAAGCATTTCAAGCCCAAAGGAATCATCCCTAGAATCACCAATTCACTCATGAATGTGGCCGAATGGATCCAGGACGACCGGGTCAGGGAAAGTGTTGATCGTTACGCCATTAACTACCGTGATAAGCCTGTGTCTTCCTTTCTGGGAAAACAGGTTCCAATCGCCACTGAACATCGTGGGATGATCAATCCACTTGATGTGGTGGAGTATAAAAGTCGTGGCGGCTATCTGGGTCTCAAAAAGTGTCTGAGCAATTTTACTCCTGAAGAAGTTATTGAGGAAGTCAAAACAAGTAGCTTGCGTGGCAGAGGCGGCGGAGGTTTCAGTACGGGAGTCAAATGGGAACGCGTTGCCACTGAACAGCCTGATACCAAATATCTGATTTGCAACGGGGATGAAGGTGATCCAGGGGCTTTCATGGATCGAATGTTGATGGAATCCTACCCATACCGCATTCTGGAAGGTATGGTAATTGCTGGTTTCGCCACAGGGGCCAGGGAGGGATTTATCTACCTGAGAGCAGAATATCCCCTGGCTGTTAAAAGGATTAAGGCTGCTCTTGAAATAGCAGAAAAAGAAAACTTGATAGGTGATAACATCCTTGGATCAGGCTTCAACTTTCCGATAAAGATTTATCAGGGTGCTGGGGCCTTCGTCTGTGGAGAAGAGACAGCGCTGATTGCCTCTATTGAAGGGCAACGTGGATTCCCACATTTACGCCCCCCGTATCCCTCAGAATCAGGGTTGTGGGGAAAACCTACCCTGGTCAATAATGCAGAAACCTACGCTATGGTTCCCTATATTATACAAAAGGGAGCCACTAATTTCAAAAGTATCGGAACCGACACCAGTAAGGGGACAAAGGTGTTCGCCCTGGCAGGCAAGATCACCAGGGGAGGTCTAATTGAGGTCCCAATGGGTCTGACTATCAGAGAAATTGTAGAAGAAATTGGTGGTGGTATCGCAGATGGCCGACAATTCAAAGCGGTTCAGGTGGGCGGACCATCCGGGGGTTGTATACCAGCTTCCCTGGCCGATACACCACTGGATTTTGAATCATTGAACAGCCTGGGTGCCATGATGGGGTCAGGAGGATTGGTGGTGCTGGATGATACCGATTGCATGGTCGATATTGCAAGGTATTTCCTCTCTTTCACTCAAAAGGAATCATGTGGAAAATGCACTTTCTGTCGCATTGGAACAAAGCGAATGCTCGATATTCTTGAAAAGCTGTGCTCCGGTAAGGCGAAAGCAGAGGATCTGGATGAACTAGAAAACTTAGCAGGATGGACAAAGAAGGGTAGTCTCTGCGGTTTGGGTAAAACAGCCCCCAATCCGGTGTTGTCAACACTCAATTATTTCAGGGATGAGTA
>CAZVSF010000333.1:0-3001 GCA_964630195.1 uncultured Lentisphaeria bacterium | reverse complement strand
CCAGGTTTAATATCTAGACAAGCACTGTTAAGGTCTTAGATCGATCATACTCATTTGCCACTAGGATTTTATTGAATATCCCGGGTATATTGGCACAAGAGATCCCCCCAGGATAGAAAGAGGGCATGATTTCTCATACCCTCTTTGTTACCCGTTGAAAGGCAAAATCTATTTCATCAATATCATCTTATTAACCTGACGCAGTCCAGCGCCCTGGAGTTCATAGTAATAGATTCCCGATGCGAGGAAGCTTGCATCGAATGAAATATTATATGAATTGCTGGTCAGACTTTCATCAAGCAGCGTACTTACTAAACGTCCTTTCAGATCATATACTTTCAGGCTGTATTTTCCAGCTCTGTTGATCTGGAATGAGATCTGAGTGCTGGGATTAAAAGGATTTGGATAATTTTGTTCAAGCTTGAATGCTGTTGGTTTAAGGCTTGATTCATCATCGATACTGACGGGGTTCTGTGAAAGATCCAGGGTTGCTTCTGCTGCAAAGACGGGTGGTAACTGGTCAGCTTGTTCAGGGATGAATGGAATACCATCACCATCTGAATCAGACCCTGATTCACCAGTAGCACCCCCTTCTGAAAGTTGCATAACATTGGCTACTTTCTTGAAGAAGCGCGTGTAAAGATCAGAACCTTCACTGTGGCCCCCAACCAATGTGCCCTCACGGAGAGCTCCGGTAATAACAGCAAAATTGAAGGGTGTGTAGGTAGCAAGTGAATTCCCTGCCTCTGTTCTAAACGCAGAATACGCAGGTACATAATACTGGGAAACCAGAGCATTATAAGCTGCGTCAGCGCCAACAAGGTAATCATTATTGGAAGTCGCCTCATAGGCAGCATATAGTCCACGGGCAGCTGAAGCCTGGGAAACAGCAAGTTTAGCACTCGTACTGGTCCCGGTTCCGATCGTATAGGAATTTGCAAAGCCATCGTCGTCCTGAAGATTGTTCAAAAGGAAGTTAGCCTGAGCGTTAATAGCGTTTAGCGCCATTGCTTCCAGAGGTGTTCCGGCAAACTCTTCGTAAACCTGTTTAAGGGCTACCAGGAGATAGCCAGCATTGACGGTACTGATCGTACTGCCCAGAGCAGGTTGACCAGCATCAAGCCCCGAAGTATTTACAAAGCTTCCATTGGTTCCGTCAAAGTGCAGAGCCATTAAGTTTTGGAAGAGTACTTTACTGGTTCCCTTCATTAGATCAAAGGGACCTGGCATACCCGTTACCGACATAGGGGCCGGGAAGGGGTCACCATCAAAAACTTCATGGTAAGCAAGGTGGTTTGACCCATCATTATTATCAGGATCCATCATGTTTTTAAAATTGATCGTACCCCATAGGAGAGATACTTGATCGAACAGATCACTGGATGCATCAGTAACCACAAATCCATCTGGCTTTGGAGGTAACATATCTCCCATACTCATCTCGGTCACTGCTATGGCATGTGGGAAGTATTTTATTCCATTTGCCGGATCGTAAGTTGCCGGATCAAGCATTCCCAGGGAGGTACCATCATACGCAAGATTGCTCACAATGAATTTTACTTTGTTTATGGCCTCAGCGGTTAACACCTGACCAATAAATCCGTCCAAGCCATCCCCACCATAGAAAATATTATTGTTTGGATCAAAATGGGAACTGTTAGCCGAATCAGGGGATATTGTACCATCCGCATCAATACCATTATCATCTGCATCGTGGAAAGAGCCTAACATATCCTGAGCCCAGAGGAATTGTTTCATCAGCGTTTGACCCATTGCTGCTGGATTTAGCGTTTTATTCATTAAACTGCGATCCCAGCGGAGAGTTGAAAAATCAGCCCAACCAAAATTTGCAGCATCAATTGCCTGTGGTAGATGAGGATCTCCACTTACAAATTCAGCGAATTGCGGCCAGGGATGTCCAGGGGCCATATGATTTGTTAACATTCCAAAATGCATAATGGTTTTCATGAGCATATCATCTTCTTTGAAGCCGTTCACCATACCACCGGTAAAGGCACCATCAAAGGAGTCTGGCTCCATGGCTGCCATTTCACCAATAACAGGTGCCCACATCATATGTAAGCCGAGTCCTGAACGAGAGATAACTGTTCCAAGTTGATATCGGGAGTATTCGTAGCTCTCGATGCCCATGACATAGCTGGCTGAATCGGGGCTGTCAGCTGTAGCCGGATCTAAAAGATCCAGGTCATAGCCCAAAGCTTCTGCGAAGGGTTCCCCACTTTCATTAATTTCGTTAGCTAACAGCATCTGTCCGGCTGTTCTGTAAACGTCAGTACTGGTTATTTGCACATCGGCAGAAACCATAGTGACGGTCATCATTGCAAATAGTAGTAGACTACCAGTGGTTGATTTCATTCTAACTCCTTTTCTGTTTCACGTTGATCCATTCACTGGATCATGTGTTTGATTATTGAGAGAGATTAGATTTTGGATGAGGATGAAAGTGTCCCCAAGGTGATAAGAACGAAAAGTGAAGTGTCTGCTTTACGACAATATAAAGAACCAATTGAGCCTGTTTGTCAGAGATCCACTGGTATTTATAGGTGCGGATAACTTCCCAAAGCTGAAAATGTAATGAACACAGGGTTCATCACTTATCCAGAGGACTCAACTGGTTGTTAATTATCACTGTCACAGGTATATTTAGGAAATTATAGGAATAGACTTCAGCGAGGACAGGATGATCGTATTCATAACCGGTATCGATGGTCTTTTGGGTAGCAATCTGACTCGAGAACTTTTGAGTCGAGGACATGAAGTCAGGGGATTGGTGGAAATCGGCCGGACAACGGAACCCCTTGACGGGTTTGCTGTAGCAATATATAGAGGTGATGATATTGATTTTTTTGATGGAGGATTTTGGGGATTATCTGATCCTTGCGCACCTCTAGAACGAGGAGGTGGGCCTGATGGAAATGGTATGTGTATTCTAGATCCGAACTTAGCTTATTATAAAAGGCCTACCGATTTTAAGTGTCAA
>CAZVSF010000332.1:0-3003 GCA_964630195.1 uncultured Lentisphaeria bacterium | reverse complement strand
TCACTCATGGGTCAACCTCTTCAGTAGCTGTCGCCACAACGGAATGGTGGATTCGTACTTTTTGAGCATGTCAGAAATTTCATCTTCTCCCCATTCCCGAGCAATATCCTAGGCTGTTTTCCTTCGCTATCGACAATGTTTACATCGGCACCATGGGATATGAGCAACGCAACCATCTCCATGTTTTGATAGGCTACAGCGTTGTAAAGCGCAGTTCGACCTGTTACCAGTTGGGCGTTCATCTTCGCACCATGAGTCATGAGATCATCACATACCTCCTTTTCTCCAAAGGAGGCCGCTTCGTAAAGGGCGGTTTTGCCCGATCATCTTTGGCATTGATATCCATACCACCTTCAATCAGAGCTTTCACCTGTTCCAGGTTTCCTGATCCTGCTTCAAAATGCAGATCGTCGCTCATGATGCTGTTGCCCCATGACCTTTAAGTAGCTCGATGATCTGCTCCTTGCCAGATCTCGTAGCAAAATCCAGAGGTTTCATCTCTTCGTCATCAATGGCATTCAGGTCGGTACCATGAGTGGCGAGGAACGCAACCATTTCTTTGTTGCCATTACGAACAGCACCGTGAAGAGCGCTCCTGCCAAACTGGCCTTTTGCATTCAGGTCTGCCCCATGGGAGGTGAGAAATTCGACGATTTGCCTGTTGCCATCCATTGCAGCATAGAGAAGTGGTGTCATGCCTGCTCTAGTTTTGATATTCACATCCGCGCCATGAGAAATAAGAAACTCAACGATTTTGCTATTATTAGTGGATGCGGCGTCATACAACGCAGTCCGGCCTTCAGTCAGTTGGGCATTGATATCTGCACCATGGGCAATGAGAAATTCAATAATCTCATATTTTTCAAAAGATGAGGCATCATGGAGTGCAGTTTTGCCCTGAGAAGTGCTGGCATTCACATCTACACCTTGTGTTACAAGGTATTCAACAAGCGACATGTTGCCGGAAGCAGCAGCAGGGAAAAGTGCAGTTTGCCCAAAATTATCTTCGGCATTAATATTTTCACCATGAGCAATGAGAGACTCGGTAAAAATATTCATTAATTAACCTGCCAGAGGACATGCATGAATAGAAAAATATACCAGCCAGATCGACCAGATATTTTCATCAATACAGATTGGGGTATACCCAAAGATCAACTGTCAAAAGCCGAAGCAAAAGAACGAGGCTTAAGGTTATACAAAGATCACTGGGTTACCTTGGCAGAAAAAGCGCTGTTGCATAGCAATCACATTGCCTATCGTAGAATATTGAACATTTCAGGGCTACTCATTGTCTTCCCCGGGGCGATATTGCTCTATATTTTGACAGTATCTTTACCCGGCTTAACAAGTTTTGACCTGACATCACTTTTGCCATTGCTTTTAACTATTCTTTTTTGTGCAATAAGTATTCGAGTTGGGTTCGGGTTACGGCGCTTTCAAAATTGGGCGAGAATAATTTTAACAGTTCTCTCAAGTATGCCCTTTATCCTCGGCGTAGCGCTATGGATTTATGCTTCTGGTCAAGCCGGGGGCACAGACGAGTTTGTCCGGGGATATGCATGGTTAATCTGGTTAGTCACTCTACCGCTGATACCCATTTACTATCTGAACAACCGTGCTGCTCGAAAGATATTTGGTTAACCAGCAAGTCGAAAAGAATATTTGTTGAACTCTTTAAAACATAACAGGTGGCCGACTTATTTTGAGGGAGGGCTGAACCAGTCGCTTCCCCAGTAGAATTGGCCATCAAACATCTGGTTCAAGAGTTCCCCTGACTCAGCAGGCTTTGCCTCTTCCGAAAAACAATAAACGACGATCAATCTATCACCACTGAATACATTGCCGATGTTGGTGATTTTAACCACAGGTAGTTTGCCTTCAACGACGTATGGTATTAGTCGCTCTGCCTGAGTCAGGTCATCGTTATCGGTTGCGTCATATTTCCATTTACCACAGTTGTTTTTAAAGGCTTCCAAACCTTTATGCTTGAGCGATTGCATGAATATCCAGTGGATACCGGGTGTGACTTCGAGGTTGGAATGATTGTTTGCTGAGTCCTTGAGGTCGCGGACTTCCTGATTGTGATATTCAGTACTTTGCAGAGCCGTTTCACCGAATATATTTTCGGCATTCACATCAATTCCGTGGTTAATGAGGCATTCGGCGACCTCTTTGCTGCCTCTTTGTTCTGCAGCAGCATGGAGTGCAGTGCCTCCATCACTCATTTTGGCATTTACGTCTGCATCATGGCTTAGCAGGCATTCGACAATCTCAACGTGTCCCGATTTTGCAGCCTCATGAAGTGGGGTGAAATTACAGTCGCATTGATTCCGCATATCAACATCGAAGCCTTGAGTAAGCAGCCATTCAACAAGCTCTTTGTTTCCAGATGTTGCTGCATTGTGCAGAGGTGAATAGGCATCATCATCCACATCATTCAGGTTTACCCCTTTAGCAACCAGCCACTTAACAAAATCCAAATTCCCGGAAAAAGCAGCATCATTTAATAGTGGTGTTCCATTGGGGGCATGTTCATGAATATTCGTGCCGAAACTGACGAGCTACTCAACGAGTTCCTTATTCCCTGATCGTGCGGATGCATGGAGTACAGTATCTCCATACTCAGATTGCTCATTCACATTTGCACCCTCGTTAACAAGGTTCTTTACGCGATTTAGGTCGCCAGCACTGGCCGCTTCAAATAGTTTTTTCACTGATTACCCTCAGAGGTTCTTGTAACACCACGTTTTTTGAGAAGTTCGATGATCTGTTCATCTCTGTTTTCTATTGCCATCATCAGGGATGTTTTTCCATTAGCATCTGGGGTATTTACGTCTGCAGCGTGGGTAGTAATCACTGATTCAATAAGAGCATGACTACCATAATTGACCGCATAGTGGAGGGCAGTGCATCCATCGTCTGCCTTGATGTTTACATCTGCTTTCTGATCCAATAGCCAATCAATGATCTCCCTCTTACCATCATAAATGGCCAGATGCA
>CAZVSF010000331.1:0-3006 GCA_964630195.1 uncultured Lentisphaeria bacterium | reverse complement strand
GGACTCAAAATTGCTTCCCCCTCGCTACGGCTTCTATTCTCGGACAGCCTCCTAGGTTATGGCAGATGGTCGACTACCAGGGTAAGAAATTTTCGGGCCATGATTATCAAATTTCATACAAAATTTGTCGTAGATATCTGGACTACCGGTCGGTATGATTTTTGTGCGGAGAGCCAAAAATTCTGTGAGAATACCCGTAATTGAAGTCAGTACATAGTAGGCAAAATGCAACCATGAAAAACACATGTACAAATAGGGGATATATGTGGTCCTTTCCATCAATGTCACAAATCATTATAGAGAAAAATCCCTTCGATTTAATCCGTTTTTGATGCAGAATTTGGTGAATCTTTGTTGATTAATTCTTCCCCAAACCTAGGTTGTGCAGGCTCTTTATCTGAGATGCCCATGGATGCGCTCCCATGGAAGCACTACTGTGCGAATCTGTTCTTCTGCGAGGCAATAATCTGTGAACAAGCGCAGTGTGCAGGTGTGTTTAAGGCAAGCAATGGGATGGACTCCTCCTCACCCTTGCTTAACGATTTGTTTGGGGAGGTCAATCCTTTTTTATAATGACTTCAATTGCTTTGGCCCGTATCCAAAAACAACACCATTTCCCGTGTGATTGCCGACATCTCCCGGATACCTAGCTGGGCCAGTGTGATACTGGTTTCAGCGGAAAATACATGATGCATTTGCTCAAGACCGGCTTGACCCCCTGCGGCCATGGCAAATAATAGTGGACGACCCAGAAAAACAAAATTAGCCCCCATGCCGTACGCTTTTACAATGTCTTCGCCACTACGGATACCGGAGTCATAAAATAATGGAAAATCCTCACCAACTGCGTCCCTGATGTGGCGTAACATGTGAATTGCCGGTGGCGCACTATCCAGCTGTCTGCCGCCATGGCTGGAAACCTGTATGGCATCAACACCTGCCGCTTTCATTCTCAGTGCATCCTCTACGTTAAGGACCCCTTTCATGACCAGCTTGCCTTTCCAGGTAGACCGGATTCTGTCGAGTAGCATCCAGTCTGCGCCCGCACGGCTACTAGCCCGATCAAAGGTACCAAATTCTCCACCAAAATTGGCCAATCCAGGCCGACCATGAAATAAGGTTGACAGTGACCACTGCGGGTGCAGGGTAAAATCGATAAATTGTGACAAGCCGATGTGGAAGGGCATTTTAAAGCCACGTCGCAATTCTCGTGGTCGCCGACCGATTTCGGGCACATCAACCGTCAGTATCAGGGTCTTGTACCCGGCCTTTTCTGCCCGTCCGATCAATCGATTGGAAGATTGTTCATCACCACTAAAATACAATTGAAACCAGGCATTGCCCTCTGCAACTTCGATTAGTTTTTCCAATGAGGTCGAAGCCGCAGTTGAAACGCCCAATGGGGTGAAATTATTGGCCGCCATACGTGCCAGTAGCAGATCAGCACCTGGTCTTGAAAGATTACACATACCCATCGGGCTGATACCGAAAGGCAGTTTTGATTTGTGTTCGAAAACCTTGACCTCAAGACTTCGGTGTTCTACGTTGTTCAGCACCCGGGGCTGCAGACGCAGCTGTTGTATGGCATTTCGGTTCAGGCACTCGCCATAACCTTCACCTACGGAGCCATCGTAGTAGTCAAATACCATCCAGGGGAGTATTTTCTTTGCTAGTCGTCTGGCATCTGCACTGGAATGAATTTCTTCCTTAAAGAGCATGATTAATGCCCCTGTTTTTTATCGTCCGGCTTGCAGTAGTCGTATGCCGGGTCATGTGAGGTTGGCTGGATATACCGTTTTGTAACAACTGGTATTATCACTTTGATTGTAGTGGAGACCACAGCTGGGACAAGATCATGCTTGAACTGCTTTCATAAAGCGAACCCGTATGACAACCGGGTCCATTCGGATAACGGGAGCCTTGATATTGCCGGATTCACATTTGCAGACAATGACGGTCATTTTGTTCTCTTGCAAAGCCTGCTGCAGTACTTCAGGCGTATTCTCAGCCGGACATTCGATGACATTTTCACAATTACAAGCCTTGGCGATAGCAGCCAGAGAGGTTTTGTTACCGGCATAGGTGGGCTGATCGCCAGTCGAGCCATAACTGCCGTTGTCGATGATCAATAAAATAAAGTTGTCAGCGACATTGTTGGCCATGGTCACGAGAGTTCCGAGGTTGCAGAGTATGGCTCCGTCGCCATCGATGGCGATCACTCTTTTTTGCTGTGAAAGCGCCAAACCCAGACCGATGGAGGACGCCAGACCCATGGTCCCCAGCATATAAAAATTACTGGGTTGATCATCGATCATACACAGCTCCTGGCTGGGTATGCCGATATTGCTTACGACCAGTTGGTCCTTAATGATCGGGGCGATTTGTTTAAGTACTTCAGAGCGTATCATCTTTAAATCCCTTTCCAAAAGGAGGCGTCGGTCAGGACCGCCACGGGTTTATTACACATGAAGCTGTGATTTAAAATGGCATCCAGCTCGTCAAGATCATTCTGATGATGGAAATGATAGGTCGGAATATGCAGTTGTGTGAGTAACGCCTTGGTGTGAATTGCCATTTCAACTTGGCAGCCCACGGCTTCACCGACTTCCCCGCGATAACTGATGAACATAGGTAGTGGCATGCGATAAAATTGTATCAGTGTCACCAAGGCATTGATGGTTACACCGAGCGCGGTATTTTGCATGAAGATGGCTGATCGCTGTCCGCCCATATAGGCACCTGCACAGAGACCGATACCTTCGTCTTCCTTGTTGGATGGGATATGAAAAATTTCCGGGCAGACCTCAAGATTTTTGATTATACCCGCCAATTGCTTGCAGGGTACTGTAGTTACAAATTCGATTTTGTTCGTTACAAAACTGGATACGATTTTGTCATCAACATTCACGTGAGTGCTCCAGATTATTGGTTTGATATATTTTTAAATAAATAACCATTTAATTCAAATCAAGCATATTTAATTAGATGTAAAAGTTAATTTTATAT
>CAZVSF010000330.1:0-3006 GCA_964630195.1 uncultured Lentisphaeria bacterium | reverse complement strand
GGTGCTGACCTGGAATATAGAGATAACACCAGTTGGACGCCTCTACTTAACGCATTGCTATGTCGCCAGTATGAAATAGCCGAGTGGTTGATTTCACAAGGCGCTGACATCCACGCTAAAACAAGAATTGGTGAGACGGCACTACATGCTGCGGCAAGCGCAGGCATGAGGGAGTTTGTTGAATGGCTTGAAAATCAGGGGCTTGATCTCTTTGCTGTAACGAAAAGTAACAAGACGGTGCTTCATGCGGCTTCCGCATCAGAAAACAGGGCGCTTGTCGAGTACCTTCTGAGCAAAGGATTGGATGTCAACGCCAAAACTGACTCTGGGGAGACAGCACTTCATCGGGCGGTAGTCTTTGGTTTTATAGAGGTGGCCGAATGCCTTATTACTCATGGTGCAGATATCAATGCCACGGATAATCAGGGGAGAAACGCGCTATCTAGAGCATTTGAGCATTACGATAGTGAAAATCCTAATGCCACTGTAAAGATCATCGAACTTCTCAAACAACATGACGCGGTTGCCTCTGATGGGACAGCACTTCATACCAATTTAGAAACATTTGAATGGCTCGGCCCAAAGGGTGTAGAGAGTCTTTTGGATATAGGGCTGGAGATCAACACCCCGGGTGGGCATCGAGGTGAAACATTGTTTCATGTCGCTGTAAGAAAAAGGGACGTAGGCATCAAAACGTTTGAGTGGCTTATCAAGCATGGGGCGGACATCAGTGCCAAGGATAATAATGGTGATACAGCGCTTCATCTTGAAGCAAAAAACCGCCCTCGCAAAGAAGTGATAATATGGTTTGTTGAGAATGGTGCTGATGTGAATGCCAAAAATACCGAAGGTGAAACCCCTTTAATTGTCGCTACGAATAAAGGCCATGAAACAATAATCAACCTGCTCAAGAAACATGGTGCCAATAAGTGACATGATGAATGGCTGCGCCCTAATAGCTTTAACAGGAGTGTATAATGCAAAAAACACATGCGCCTGACGGTTTGCTTGGGCTGGAGTTCGGCTCTTCGGCAATCAAGCTGATCGAACTCTCAACGACAGAATCAGGCTACAGACTGGAGTCCATGGCGGCTGCACCACTCCCAGAAGATGCAATTGTTGAACACTCGATTCTTGATGAGGAAGCTGTCTTAAATGCGGTCAAACAGGCAATCGAAATATCAAGGACATCAGTAAGAAAATTTAGCATTCTGTTTCGCGGGGGACATTACGATATTAGGTGGCGCATCGTTCCCCGGATGAGTGAGCATGAATTAAACGCCAGCATTGGAACCCTGATTGATGAGACATTTCCTTGGGATATGACAGACAGGCTTTTTAATTACCGGATCGAGAAATCCGATGAGTCCGATCAAATGAAAGTAATCGCGATCTCATTCCCCAAGGTCGATGTAGAAAAAATGGTGCTTGTAGCCCGGTCTGCAGGTCTGGAAGCAAAATATCTGGCGTCAGAAAGCAGTTGCCTCGGTATTGCCGGCTGGAACAGAGGGATGGCCGCCGCGACATCAAGGGGGTTGGAAGGTAGGCGGCCAGTGGATATGTTATTGCGCCTTGGCGGAGCTGAATATCATTTTGTCATCTTCGCGGATGGATATTTACTGTATTACCACTGGGGGGCGTACGCTGGACATCTGCTGACCGAGGAAATCATGCAAGCGCATTCCTGCAGCGATGAAGAAGCCGAGCGGATCAAGATAGAGAATTTCTCCAGCATCGAGCCTGCTGCTCTCAATATATTTCATGACAAGGTAATCAAACATATTAAACGCGACATAGCGATGTTCCACCACCAAAACCCGAGATATTCTGTGCGGACGCTACATCTGAGCGGTGGCTGTACACAAATTCCCGGCATAGTGGAAGTGCTCCAGAAAAATTTGGAGGTGAATGTTGTGCTCGCCAATCCTTTTGAACATATCGAAATTCCGGATGATAAATTTGATCGTGATGAAGCCATGCGGATCGCCCCGATGATGGTGACAGCCATTGGCTCAACGTTGATCCATGACATAGAATTACATCCAGACGACAGGAATATAACAAATGAGTGAAATACTTTTTGAAGCGGTGGATAATGGGGATATAGAGTGGGTGAAAGCGCTTGTTGCCAAAGGCGCAGATGTCAAGTCAGTTCAAGCGCTCTCAGGAGGTCATGGATCTGCTCAAGAAACATGGTGCAAGTTGAACGCGATCAATCCAAACAGAGGCTTCGCTAATTTATATATTTCCTCTCACCAGACTTCTCCTTCCATATCCAAATACCGCGCCCAAAACCCTCTATTTACATCACACGAACCATGAATTTATCTCATCATCAGGCTCATCAGCATCGGGATCTAAAACGTATTCGCCTACTGCTTTACTCTGACCCTCATCGCATCCTTGATCTTTGACCTTAGATCCATATATGTTCGTTTCTTCTAGCGTCACGCGCTCTCCGCTGAATGCTTTTATTAAGTAATTCATCGAAGCCTCTGCTAGACCCACGTTTGAATCGGTAAGCACTACTGGCGCATGATCGGGGAAATGAAATGCCTGATCATCTAATGCTACCCATGTTTTGTTGTTAAGATTGTTCTTCTTGAGAAAATCTAAAATTTCTTTGTAACGTTGAAATGAGTCCACCTCAATCTCTTCAGTTGTTCCAATAATACGTTCTGCAATATCGGGTGAAAAATGTTGCTTTAAATCTCTCATATCTTCGGCTGTTCGCCATGTGGTTGTTAATACGATTTGAATATCGGGAAAATCTCGTAAAACTTCTTCCAGATGTGGGAGCCTGGAAAAGTACTTTGAAATATTAGTAGTTGGATGGAGTACTCCATCAAAATCAAGAAATAAGATCATCTTCATCCGTTTCCTTTAAATCCTCACCCAGCCAGGCAAGGCTCTTCAAAAACTCTAAGTCCCCATCCCTAACTGCATCCGCGTCTGATTGCAACGAGCTACCTCTTTTTCGTGGCGGCCACATCGCGTCCGCATGTT
>CAZVSF010000329.1:0-3025 GCA_964630195.1 uncultured Lentisphaeria bacterium | reverse complement strand
TTGCATAGTCTTTGTGTTCGGCATAAAGTTCCATGTGCAGGAAGGTTGCCTCTTTTATTTTTTGGATTTCATCTTCAGACAGTAATTCGATTTCAGGGTTATCGACACAAAAGCCAATACCTCCTTTTCCGGCAATTCTACCTTCGGTGAATGAGCCCGATGAAAATTTATGGCTTGAAGCTCCGGATGCATCACCGGCAGCGAACAGACCCTGAACGGTGGTCATGTTTGGATATCCCCAGGCATAGCCCTTATCGGCAAAATCTTCCGGACCACTTACCCATGCTCCTGAACCACCTGAGTGTGAGCCAATAAAATAAGGTTCGCAAGCAGATATCTCTGATGGTTTTTCTTCAGGTTTGACATTGGTTGAAGCCCAAAGAAGAGCCTGACTAACAGTCATGTCGAGGAAGTCTTCCCAGGCTTCCGCTTCGAGTTTCTTTAAAGTGCGCCTGGCAGATTTATCATCCTCCGCTTCATCAACAATTTTTTGGATCGCCTCTTCCGTTCTCATATAGATGGGTGAGTTTCCTTCATTGACCTCAAGCATCATCAGATGATTCCGAAGGTTGGCAGGGGTTGGTTTTGCGGCACCATAGGGTAACCACTTTTGCAGTTCATCCTTACGTGTCTGCATGTAATCCTCCCCCTTTGCATTAGTAGCCCTCGCCTTGAAAAGCAAGAACCAGGCACCAACGGGTCCGTAGGCATCTTTAAATCTTACAGGAACAAATCTGATCTCCTGGCAGGTCATTTCAGCACCGGCTTTGATGCTGAAATAAGTTGAAGCTCCCGAATTAAATGGTGGATACCATGATCGTCCGAGACCCTCACCCACAGATTTTGGTTTAAATACGTGCACGGCGCCACCCATTGCAGTCAGTACTGCTTTGGCCTGGAAAATATAGAATTTCTTCTCGCGTACGCTGAATCCCGCAGCCCCTACACAACGGTTTCCCTTCATGAGGGGTTGAGTGATGAAAATTCGCTCGTAATAGTTCCCTTTTTCTCCCAATTCTGCCAGTGCATTTTTAGCTGCTTCAGCAACTATGGATTTATACGACTCACCGTTGATCATGATCTGCCACCGACCTTCGTGAACATATTTCCCATCCTCATCTTTCCATATTGGCAGCCCCCATTTTTCAAACAAGTGAACTGAAGAATCGACGTGTCTGGCGATGTTGGCCACAAGGTCATCCCGAACAATGCCCATCAGATCATTCTTAACATAATTTACATAATCAGATAAGGTGTTTTCACCATCCTTGAGTCCAACATACTGATTGATGGCTGACAAGCCCATGGCTACTGCCCCGCTACGTTCCATGGAGGCTTTGTCGACTACAGTCACAGAAAGATTGTTCTGTTTGGCCCAATGTGCAGCCTCAAAAGCCGCTCCGCAGGCTGCCATGCCGCCACCCAAAATCAGGAAATCGGTGTTGACGATTATTGTTTCATAACTATTTGTCAGTTCCATCATCTTAAATTTTAGCGAGTTCGTCAAGACCATTTGAGGCTGGTTCGGTTCTGAGTAATGGACTTTTCAGATCATCAGATGAAGTCTCAAATCCTCCATCAGGTACCGCGGTTCCTTCGGGGATATTTCTTGTTTTGAAGCGAAAGCGTTTTAACTCTCCATCCCGAAATTTAACCGACCACATGATGCTATCGCTGCTTCTCATAGGCTGTACCACTCCTCCCAATGGCATAAAATCAGCGTATCCACGTATCTCAATTGCCTGGGTAGGGCAAATCTTGACGCAATTGTAGCATTCCCAGCACAGATCGGGAGCCCGGTTAAAGGCTTTCATCTTTTCCTTGTCGAGGACCATCAAGTCGTTCGGACAAATATACATGCACGCTGTACGGTCATGGGATTTGCAACCATCACATTTCTGGTTGATGACAAAACTTGGCATATTTTATTGGTTTAGATTAATGATCTAAAAATAGCAATTATGGTTGTTGGTATTAAAATTTGGGTTTAAATGAAAAGGTTCTAAATAGCGACAAATAATAGAATCGTAATATGTAAATTGGAAAGAATTTATAGGCCTGGCCCTTAGAAAATCACTTATTTGAGCTCATTAATAGTATTGATCCTCCATACACAGTGTAAATCTACCCATGAAGTCGTATTTCAGCCATCATCTGCAAGCCATTTGGCCCAATTCTCTGCTTTGGTAATATGATTGGCAGACTGTCTTCCACATCCCGCCAGGAGAATAAGAAACAGAGCAGAAATTAGTATATAAGTCAAAGATTTGCTTGATTTCATGCCCTTATTGGTAAAGTTTTGGATTCGTTTTCCAGTCATTGTCCTTGTCAAAAGCAAAATCAATTACCCGAGGTCTTCTTTCCCGAAGTCTAAGGGATTCAATGCCTAGATAATTTCCGAGAGAGAAGTGATTCTGACCGATCAAACGCAATTCGAGGGTATATTGACCTGGGTCAGGCCAGAAATCAAGTATGTGATGCTCCCATTCCTCAACATCTGGGGAATATAGATCGCAGGCAGGACCGACTTTGATGCCATTCAGATAGGCTTGCCATATTCCATAATCCGGGGCTTTCGTAACGCCCACCAATAATCTCGTTGGTTTTCGTTCACTCACTGTGAAGGTCATGGATAGTTTTGATTGCGGACTCGTTGGTTTGAAGAGTAATTGCCCTGATAGATAATGTTCCAGATTGTCCTGCCATTCTGCATGCCCATTACTGAAAGTATTTTTCTCCAGAACTTCCGAGGCTGGGAAAATTTGGTCGAGATTGGGAAGAATTCTTTCTTCTGCTGGAGGAACAGGGGAAGAAGAAGTTGGGATTCCTGTCTGATACCAAAATGCGACACTTGAAAAATCATCTTCTCGCTCATTCCAGCTATGTGCTCTACGTTCCTTGTTTTCGTCTGGGGAGATCCAGCCATAGTGTTCAATCGTAACCTTGATGCTTTTCTCAAAAACAATCGGATCAGCCAGGTGCCAGCGAAAGGCGCTTGTATGTCCACCAACAATGCCCCACTTAC
>CAZVSF010000328.1:1941-3048 GCA_964630195.1 uncultured Lentisphaeria bacterium | reverse complement strand
CCATAGAGATGCCTGGCTATATCACATTCTTGATTGCCATGATCTGGGGGTCTATTTCCTACACCTACATGGCAGCATTTTTTGTTGTAGCCTTTGTTTTTGGTGTTGTATTGTCGCTATTTTCGGTGGCTCTGGAGGAACTCACCTTTAGACGTTATCCCAGGACCAGAGACCTTTTTCAACTTTTCTTCCTGGCCATCGTAGAAAACTTTGGATATCGTCAGCTCACCATTTATTGGCGAATTCACGGATTTATTTCAGCTCTACGCAAAGTAGAAGGCTGGGGCAAAATGGAGCGAAAGGGCTTTGCTACCAGCCCTGAGGATAGCACGAATTGACCAAGATCAATACGGAGAAAATTCTGCGTTTTATCACCCGCCCCTGGGAGGTGGTGATACTAAGATATATCTTCCTGCTCATGTTTGCCCTACCCCTGGTCATGTACCTTTTTTGGCTATTTTCAAAAAAGCATGATCTCGACATTGTAATTATCAATAAATCAGTGACTGACTATGTAAATATGGAAGAACGCTCCATCAATTGGATATTGACCCATGAGCATATTGTGGATAACAAAAATGATTTGTATAATCTCGATTCGGGATACTATGGATTTTATCCACGTCTGGGGCGTGACTTTGCCGTTCGAGATTTTAGCAGTTTTGATTCTGCCGGGGTCAAGGGACTGGTCAATCGGGCAGATATGCTTTTTATTGCAGATGCATATGGCGTTTACACCCATGATTACGGGGTGGATCTGGATCGACCCAATCGCCTTCTGTACGGTGGCTTCAACAGAAGCGATCTAAAGGTACTAAAAGAATTTCGCGCGCAGGACAAGTTGGTGATCAGCGAGTTTTCCCTCTTTGGTCCTCCCACCAGTCGAAGTGTGAGAGATTCACTTCAAGCGATCCTTGGGATCAAGTGGACGGGCTGGACCGGTCGCTATTTTCTCTCTCTTGATAGCACAGCTTATGGTGATCTCCCCGAGTGGGTCATGGATCTCTATCATAAGAAATATGGGGAGGAATGGCCATTTACCGATTCAGGGATTGTCCTGGTGCGTTTTGATGATATCGTGATACTTGAGTATGGCACACACTTGCT
>CAZVSF010000328.1:0-1841 GCA_964630195.1 uncultured Lentisphaeria bacterium | reverse complement strand
TGAGATTCAAAGTCACTAGTTTCCACGAGGTAAGGTGGGACTGTAAGTGCTACCTAAGGCTTGGTTCTTAAACTGTATTCTTTCTGCAGAATTCATTATAAATCACAGCTGTTTGCATTATTTTCAATTTCTATAGATTTACATATATACCCATAATTGAGGACGATTACTGATGAACATATTGATTCGCACCCAGATCATACTTTTACTTTGTTTACTTTCCCTCAGCGCAAATGCCTGGGAGCAGCATGCCCTGATCGCACAACCTGTTTTCGCGAATATGGAAGAGCTTTCAAGTGCTGATAGTGTCAGGGTTACCAGTATTGAAGAATTCCTCATGCTTTCTGAACTTTATCTGGAAGAACTACTCCAACAGGAAGAACAATGGGCTATCAAGAATCTTGACTTTTATGACCCACTTCCTGAAGCGTTGACCTTCCAGGCATCGGGCGATGAAGAAGATATTCGTCTCCGCTATATTGAGGCTATCCGGATCAACCCTCAGGCAAAGCTCATCTCATATCTTCAGCTTCTACCAAACCAGGTTCCTGGAGAGCGGCGTATGCTTACTCCTGAAGATGTGACTCCCCTGAAGCAAAATAGAGGGCTTTTAAATGTTCAATATGTGGAATTGGAACAGGACTCAAAAATTGACCCACTGAGTGTATTGATCGCTGCCACAGATGAACCCGACCTGGCTCTTGATATTGGTTTATATGAGGATAATGGCACGGAGTGGGGCCAACGCTATGGTCTGGGTAAACAACCTTTTGGGAGCCCAACCCTGGAATATGGCTCTCAGGCACCCATGCATATGGGACTTTATCATGAGTCCGCCATCGTTAATGCTGTGGCTCCATTCATTAAAAAAGGGTATCCGGAATACCGCATTCATTTATACAAATCCCTGTCTGAATTGGCCTTTAGCCTGGGACAGGATTATTGGGGGTGGCGATTTATGGGATGGGGATTGCATTATATCGGCGACCTGACCCAACCCTATCACGCCCAGGCGCTTCCAGGAGTTGGAACCCTCAAAATGCTGTTTATCAATCTTATGGATATGATGGGTAAAAGTAAGATGAAAGATGAGGCGATCCAATTGGTCGCAAATCGGCATACGGTAACAGAGACGCTGGAACGACAATTATTGGAGAGAGTCTATATGCAAGCGGATTGGGATTATATGCACTATAAAACCCTGGCCTCCCCGCGGACAGTGCCTCACTATATTGACCTGCTACCCCGCGCCGTGATATCAAAAAATTCACAGGCCTCGTCCAAAAAATTGAATAAAGCACTGAATCGCAGCATTCCGGCTAACTTTATCTCTGATCCTCAATTTGACTTTGGTAATAGCGATGAAAAATATGAGATACTGAAAATTGTTGAGGATTCAGCAAATCCAGAAGATCTGATAGCGCTTGAAGGGGTGCTGAATGATCTTATTGATGAATTTTCCACATATGGCCGCAGTTATGTGAGGAGTATCCGCTCAAACTCCCCATAGGGGATAAATAGCAACATCCTGGGACCGCAGGTGAAATTGGCCTCCCATACATGGTAAGTCAAATTGAGTGTGGAATCAGCTTTGACTCTATACCATATTGTACGCTGTATCTTGACTCGGGGGATGGATGAATATTTTGAAACGAGTTCAAGGATTGCCAAGAATGAGTTTTCGATTAATAGGATCATTAACATGTCAAGATTTTTCCCGCTCCTGATCTTAACCATATCGTTCACCAATGTCTTTTCCCAGGATATATCTAAAGATGATGCGCCCAACATTTATATTGATTGTCCCTCCTGTGATATGACCTATATCAGAACTGAAATGG
>CAZVSF010000327.1:0-3049 GCA_964630195.1 uncultured Lentisphaeria bacterium | reverse complement strand
CGCAGAGGCTGTCTTGCGAGGCGTATATCTTGGTGATGAACAACAGCATCTGGATATTAGAACCTATATGGATCATGCCTATCCGCATTGTAGCAGTGATCAGCATTTCAGGGGAATCCTGAATGGTGAGTCCCGGGGTGTATTTAATGGCCTTGTCCTCGTCAGGGAACATGCACAAAAAACGGACGCCCAACAGTCGAACAAAAATCTTCTACTTTCCAGGGGCGCTCGTGTCGATTCAAAACCACAACTTGAGATTTTTGCAGATGATGTGAAGTGTGCCCATGGTGCAACCATTGGTGAGCTTGATTCTGACGCCTTATTCTATTTACAATCAAGAGGTATTGGCAAAAAAGAGGCAACACTGATGCTTACCCGGGCGTTTGCAGCAGAGATCACTCAGGAGATCGAGCTTGACTCACTTCGGGAATATGTGCAGGGAAAAATCGCGACCTCTTTAGAGGAGATTGTAAGCACAGATGTTTGACGTAGATGCCATAAGAAGAAATTTTCCCATACTGGCAAGTCAGGTCTATGGTAAGCCTTTGGTATATGTAGATAACGCTGCCTCCACTCAAAAGCCACAACAAGTAATAGATTCGATCACTGATCTTTACTCCACGCATTATGCAAATATTCACAGGGGTGTTCACCACCTCAGCCAGAAATCAACGGCGCTTTATGAAGGGGCCCGTGAAACCGTAAAGAACTTTATTCACGCAACCAAATCTGAAGAAATTGTTTTTGTGCGTGGAACCACAGAGGGTGTCAATCTCGTGGCGCATAGTTTTCTGGAACCCAGGCTTCAGCCAGGTGACCAGATTTTAATATCTGAAATGGAGCATCACTCCAATATCATCCCCTGGCAGCTGGCGGCTGAAAGAAACAATGCCCATTTAAAGATCATTCCCCTGCTGGATAATGGTGAACTTGATATGAGTGTTTTTCCCGACCTCCTTAATCCGAGGGTAAAAATGGTGGCAGTGACCCATATGTCCAATTCTCTTGGGACGGTAAATAATATCTCTTCCATCATTGATCAAGCCCATCGACAGGATATTCCAGTTCTTATCGATGGTGCTCAATCCATCGCCCACATGGCTATCGACGTCCAAGCACTTGATTGTGATTTTTTTGTCTTTTCAGGGCATAAGGTCTATGGACCCAGTGGTATTGGTGCACTCTATGGCAAGGCAGCTCATTTACGTGGGATGAGACCCTATCAGGGTGGTGGCGACATGATACTCAATGTCAGTTTCGAAAAAACCGAGTACAATGATATCCCCTATAAATTTGAAGCCGGTACACCCAACATCGAAGGTACCATCGGTATGGCTGCTGCTCTCGATTACATCTCTGATATTGGGATTGATGCCATTGGTGACTACGAACACGAATTACTGACATATGCTACCAGGCAGTTCTCGAAGATCGATGGGTTGAGAATCATTGGCACCGCATCGGGAAAAGGCAGTATCATTTCTTTTGTTCTCGAAGGTGTGCACCCCCACGATGTTGGAACCATTATGGACATGGAAGGTGTAGCCGTGAGAACCGGTCATCATTGCACCCAACCTGTTATGGACCGCTACAATATCCCGGCAACCACGCGCGTGTCTCTCTCCTTTTATAATACACTTGAGGAGATCGATGAAATTGCCAGGGCAATTACCAAGGTAAAGGAACTGATGGGATAATGTCTGAATTGAGAGAGTTATACCAGGAGGTCATCCTGGACCACAATAAAAATCCACGGAATTTTAAAAAACTCGATCCTCATTCACACCATGCAAATGGTCATAATCCTTTGTGCGGTGATAAATTAGAACTGTTTCTAGATGTTGTGGATGGTGTCATCCGTGAAATCACCTTTGTTGGCAGCGGTTGCGCCATTTCGACTTCCTCTGCAAGCTTGATGACTCAATTCCTCAAGGGAAAATCAATTGAGGAGACCAGAGACTACTTCGAAAATTTTCATGACCTGGTAATGGGTAAGAATCTGGATGAAGCAACTCTGGAGAGTCTGGGAAAGCTTGCTGTATTTGCAGGTGTCCAGGAGTTTCCTGCTCGAGTGAAATGTGCCAGTCTGTCGTGGCACACGCTTATGAATGCAATCGATGGAACTGACCAAACAGCAGCGACTGAATAGCTAAATAAATGGATTCTATATATGAATGATAAGATACCAGAAATCGACCTGAAGGAAATTGAGGATAAAATCGTTGGGACGATCAAGACCATTTATGATCCTGAAATTCCAGTAAACATTTATGATCTTGGGCTGATATATGATATAAAAATCACGGAAGAACTGGAAGCCTACGTAAAGATGACCTTAACAGCGCCGAATTGCCCTGTCGCTGGATCTTTACCCGTTTCAGTCAAACAGCAAATCTTACAGGAAGTGCCTGAATTGGAGTTTGCTGACGTTGAAGTTGTCTGGGAACCCCAGTGGCATAAAGATATGATTAGTGAAGCTGGTTTGCTTCAGCTGGGATTACTATAGAATGAAGCTTAGTGCCCAGGAAGAATACGGCATTCGCTGTCTACTGCATATTGGTCGTAGAACGGCTGGGGGTGGCAGTAGTATATCCAGTATCAGCAAAGCTGAACAGATCACACATTCCAATACGGCCAAGCTTGTAAGAATTCTGCGCATGAATGGATTTGTTGAAAGCAGCCGTGGTAAAGACGGTGGTTATACGCTGGCAATGGCTCCTGAGGATATTGTACTCAGTGATGTTTTTGAAGTTTTAGGTGGGAAATTATTCAGCGAGGGCTTTTGTGATCACTATGCAGGCACAGGCGCGGTGTGTTCTCATTTTGATCATTGCACCGTCCGTTCTTTCTGGTGTGCCATCCAATCTGTCCTTGATCATGTGCTCAGTCAAACGACACTCAAGCATCTCATGGACCCCAAAGGATTGGGGTGGTGGGAAACGTGTTTGAATGCAAATCCTTTATTATCTCAACAGTCATCCTGATATATATTAACTACTTAGGGGTATTTTAAACCCATATTGTGATAAATCTCACAGGGGAAATAAAA
>CAZVSF010000326.1:1167-3051 GCA_964630195.1 uncultured Lentisphaeria bacterium | reverse complement strand
CACTTGGATTAATTCGGGTGTTATGAGCCTATCCCGTGCATCGTAACTGTTCCACCAGCACTTGGATTAATTCGGGTGTTATGAGCCTATCCCGTGCATCGTAACTGTTCCACTAACACCCGAATTCATTCGGGTGTAAGTACATACATCCCTCAGATTGACAATTCTCACTTCCAATAGGAGGTGGCAGGATTACCTTGGCCGTCCAAATATTAGGACGGTACATGAAACATATATTATTCACACTTTTTCTCTCAATCACGACCCTCTGGGCACAAATCCCGGATGGATATTACAATGGGGCTACGGGTCTAACAGGCACTTCTCTGCATGAAGCGCTTCACGATATCATCGATGATCATACTGTTGTAAGCTACGGCTCTCTCTGGACCCACTATCAAACCACGGATGTCAAACCCAACGGCAAGGTCTGGGATATGTATTCAGACATCCCCGATGGCACACCGCCCTATGAGTTCACATTTATTACGGATCAATGCGGTAATTATAGTGGTGAAGGCAGCTGCTATAATCGGGAGCATTCCTGGCCAAAGAGTTGGTTCAATGACGTGGCTCCCATGAACACAGACATCTTTCATGTCGTCCCTTCAGACGGCTATGTGAATGGTCAGCGCGGTAATTATCCCTATGGTGAAGTTGACAACCCCACCTGGATATCCATGAATGGCAGCAAAAAGGGACCCAATACTTACCCCGGTTACTCTGGAACCGTGTTTGAACCCATCGATCCTTATAAAGGCGATTTTGCCCGCATCTATTTCTATATGTCGACCCGTTACCTCAATGAAGACAGCGGCTGGCCAGGATCAGATATGGTCAATGGTGCTCAACTGGAAGATTGGGCGCTTAACATGATGATGGAGTGGCACACAGAAGATCCAGTGAGTCAAAAGGAGATCGATAGGAACAACGCCAATTATAACATTCAAAACAATCGCAACCCCTTTGTGGATCACCCGGAATATGTTGATCTTATCTGGGGCGACCTGCCCGATCTGCCCCTGGCCCCTTCAGACCTGCTGGCCTCTAGCATTACAGATCACAGTGCGGAATTGAATTGGACGGACAATGCCGACAATGAAGACGGATATTATTTATATCAGAATGGTGTCCGTGTTGCAAGTTTGCCCTCAGGTGCTACCTATGCAGAGGTGGAGAACCTCTCACCGCTCACTAATTATGAATATGCCGTGAGCTGTTACAATGTTACGGGTGAATCACCATCCTCCACATATACATTTTCAACCCTTGCTGGTGGAGACAGTGTTGTCACCCACTTTATGGAAGATTTCGAGGCTGGTGAGGGAAGTAGTTATATTGAAGGCAGTATCACGCTGGGAAGTGGGGAATGGGATGCCTATCAGGCTGGTAATTTTACCCTGGGGACCCCACGTAGTGGGTCAAAAAGTATTGCTATAAATGATGATAAACCAGGCGCACAGATAACGACGCCAGCAGTTCATACACTGGGAACCCTTTCATTCTATTATTACCAACGCAATGGAGCCACCACTGATGAATTTCATATTCAGAAATCCATGAATGGGGCTGCCTTTGAAGAAGTAGCCACCCAGAGCTACAATGTAGGGGAGAATTACACCCTGTATTCCCTGGTTTTAAATGATACATCAAGCTCTGTGAGAGTGCGTATTGTCAATGACAACCAGGCCGGTCACCTCATCATTGATGATCTCACAGTGACACAATATGATCCTGTTTCCATTGGGGATTTCCAGATCCTCAGACCTCAAACCTTCCAATTGTTCCCAGCATATCCCAACCCTTTCAACCCGGAAGTCATGCTGGGTTTTCAGGTCATGCAGGCCTCTGAATCTATCCAGATTCAAATTTTTGATATCCAGG
>CAZVSF010000326.1:0-1067 GCA_964630195.1 uncultured Lentisphaeria bacterium | reverse complement strand
GCGGATGAAAGCGTCAATTCCAGTCGCAGTAATCTGGATTTTGACAATGGTGGGGAAGCCCATGCGGAAGCAACCGAATGCAATTATGATTCCGATAGCTGGGAACCACGGGACGCTGTGAAAGGTGATATTGCTCGAAGCATGTTTTATATGGTCGTTCGCTATGATCCAGGATACCACTCCGACAATTCTCTCTACGATCTCGAATTAGTAGATTATGCCGGTGTCGATATTGGTGATCCTCCCGGTGAACCGCTTTTTGGGAAGTTATCCACGCTGATTCAATGGCACCTTCAGGATCCTGTGGATGCCTTCGAACAAAATCGTAACGAAGTGGTCTATGGATACCAGGGCAACCGCAATCCCTTTATCGACCATCCGGAATGGGTGGAGTCCATATTCAGTCCACAACTTTCCACCAATACCAGGATCGATTTTACCCGCAACAGTCTCAGTGTGGAGGAGAGCAGTGGCTCGTTCTCACTTGATTTATCCATCATTAATGCCGATCCACTCGTGGCGACGCAGTGTGAGGTCAGTTTGACAGGGGGAACAGGGAGTCTCGATGATCTTATCGATTTTAACACAACGACCATCACCTTTCCCGCTGGAGTAAGCGATGTTCAATCCTTGCAGATACAGATAAACGATGATGATGAAGTGGAACTGGAAGAGACCTTCATCTTCAGCATTGGCAATGTAACCGGGGGTGATTCAGCTTTTGTGGGTGTCAATGATAACTTTGTTTTATCCATCTTGCCCAATGACCAGGTATCAGCCTTGCCTGGATTGATCATCAGCGAAGTCATGGATGGCAATCGCAGTGGGGGACAGCCCAAATATCTGGAGATCACCAACGTTACGAATGAGACCCTCGCCATCGGCGATTTTCAAATTTGGCGCGGCAGCAATGGTGGCGATCCCGCCCAGGTCCTGCTGATTCCAGCCTCCACCTCCCTGGATGCGCATAGTTCGTGGGTCATAGCTAATTCAGCAGCTGGCATGGCCGGAGCCGGATATGATGCAGCCGATCAGACATCCAGTGCCATTAATGGCAATGGAAACGA
>CAZVSF010000325.1:1914-3069 GCA_964630195.1 uncultured Lentisphaeria bacterium | reverse complement strand
ATTGTTGAAGCTGTGGCAAAAACGCGTTGAAAAGAGTAATCGGAAAATAGATCTGGCTAAAAAGAATTTGCTTCCGGATTTTGCCTTATCAGCAGCATACACCCAACGTGATGTGCTCCAAAGCGGTATGGGGGGAGCTGATTTCTTCTCAACAGGTGTCAGCCTGAATCTTCCCATCTATAGTAGAAATAAGCAGAAGCAAAATGTGGCTGAGAAGAAAATTGAGAATAAAGGATTACAGGAGCGCTTTGAGGGAATTCAGAGTCAAGTCTATCGTGATATCAATAACTCTCTGACTGAATTCAATGAAAGTCTCGAATTGATCGATCTATATCGAACCGGTATTATTCCACAAGCAGGTCAGTCTCTACAGTCTGCAATGACAGGATATCAAACTGACAAGGTGGACTTTTTAACCCTTATCAGTAGCCAAATGACCTTGTTTAATCTTGAACTGGAATACGCAAGAATCATTAGTAACTACAATAAACAAAAAGTTGATTTGGAATTTTTCATCGGCACTTCCTTGCCCTTGAACTGATCAATCTAACCTCGCGGGGAGTGCAACATGTTTTGGAGAATGAAGATGACGACAACAAAAAAGATTTTGATCCTCATATTAAGTTTGGGATTGACGATATTCCTGCTCAGCTGTGATAAAGCCAACTCGTCCAGCACGCACGAGCATAGTGCAGAAGAGGGAGAACTGTATACTTGCGGGATGCATCCGGAAGTCGTCCTGGAAGGTCCAGGACAGTGTCCGATCTGTGGGATGAACCTGACTCCCTTAAAACAGAATACATCTACTAACACATCTGCCGATGTAAGCTCAAGTGGGGAACGGAAGATTCTGTATTGGCAGGCCCCCATGGATCCCACTGAAATTTATGATGAACCTGGCAAATCAAAAATGGGTATGGATCTCATACCTGTCTATGATGATCAAACAAACTCAGGCAGTGAGGTATCCATTGATCCCAACACAGTACAAAATATGGGTGTACGGATTGCTACAGTTAAAAAACAGGCATTTAGCAGGAATATCCGCGCATTAGGAAAAGTCGATTACAATGAAGAGGAAATTTTCGAAGTATCCTCCAAGATTTCCGGCTGGATAGAAAAGCTACATGTGGATTATACTGGGAAACCTGTGCG
>CAZVSF010000325.1:0-1814 GCA_964630195.1 uncultured Lentisphaeria bacterium | reverse complement strand
CCGGCAAATGGCGTGGTCATCCATAAAAATGCAGTGGAAGGCAAACATATCATGGCGGGGAGTTCACTGTATCGGATTGCTGACTTATCGACTGTCTGGGTAATGGTCAGTCTCTATGATAATGAAGTACCCTGGGTAGAGCTGGGGCAAAAAGTAGAGATGGAACTATCATATGCTCCGGGAAAGATCCTGACGGGAAAAGTAGCCTATATTTATCCTTATCTGAACGAAAAAGCTCGAGATGTGAAAGTGCGTCTCGAATTTCCAAATCCCGACCTTATGCTGAAACCTGGCATGTACACCAATGTAAATATAAAGACACAATCAATTCCAGATGCACTTGTTATCCCATCAGAAGCCGTGATTCGATCTGGTGAAAGAATATTAGTCTTCATTGCGAAGGGGGATGGCAGATTTGAGCCACGCCCAATTCGAGTTGGACGGGAAGGTGATGACGGGGGAATACTGGTTTTGGCTGGTCTCTCGGAGGGTGAGCAAATTGTTACCTCTGCCCAATTTCTACTCGATAGTGAGAGTCGTCTGCAGGAAGCGATTCAGAAGATGTTAATGGAGAAATCATCAGCGAAAGCCGAGATGAAGGGTGACAAAGTTCAGATGAGTTCCAATTCCATGGAAACCATGGAACAGCCAATGGGACAAATGACACACGATGACGAAAGCTCAGAATCTGCAATGAGCCATAGTCATTAGTTCTGGTCGGTTCTGAGATGAACGGGATAATTGTTATCTAAGCGCCATCGGCGAGAAATTTTAGAGAATTGAAATGTTAAAAAAAATCATAGAAGCATCAGTCAATAATCGATTCCTGGTAATCATTTTCACAGCTTTGATTGCCCTGGGGGGGATTTACGCTGTTCTGAATACACCAATTGACGCCATCCCTGACCTGAGTGATGTTCAGGTCATTATATTTACAGAATTCCCAGGTCAGGCTCCTCAGGTCGTTGAGGATCAGGTAACCTACCCCCTGACAACTGCTATGCTGGCTGTTCCATATGCCAAAGTAGTCAGAGGCTATTCCTTCTTTGGGCTCTCATTTGTATACATAATTTTTGAAGATAATACAGATCTATACTGGGCGAGAAGTCGGGTTCTCGAGTACTTGAATTATGTTTCAAGTCGACTTCCACAGGGCGTTACACCTACGCTTGGACCCGATGCCACCGGTGTGGGTTGGGTTTATGAATATGTATTAGATGGTGGCGATAAATATGATCTCCAGCAACTAAGGTCGATCCAGGATTGGTATCTAAGGTACCAGTTAACCGGCGTTCCCGGTGTGGCAGAGGTGGCCAGTATAGGGGGTTATGTAAAACAATATCAAGTTGAAATCGATCCTAATAAGCTGCTTGCTTATAACATTCCAATCCAGAAAGTGAAAATGGCCATCAAACGCAGCAATAATGATGTCGGCGGCAAGCTGGTTGAGATGGGCGAAACAGAATTCATGGTACGTGGCCTGGGATATACTGAAAGCAAGGAAGATATAGAAAAGATAGCGCTGGGAGTGGATTCTGAAGGAATCCCCATACTCATCAAACAGGTTGCCAATGTCAAGATTGGACCAGAGCTAAGGCGAGGTATATCCGACTGGAACGGTGAAGGAGAAGCTGTTGGTGGTGTCATCATCATGCGCTCAGGTGAAAATGCACTTAAAACAATCGAGCTGGTCAAGAAAAAATTAGAAGAACTTAAGAAAGGCCTCCCTGAAGGCGTCATTATCAAATCCGCTTATCATCGATTCGGGCTGATAAATCAGACCGATCGCCAACACAGACGCGCACTTGCTCCCG
>CAZVSF010000324.1:2000-3084 GCA_964630195.1 uncultured Lentisphaeria bacterium | reverse complement strand
CTTTTTGTAAGACTTAGTCTGCAAGGTATGATCTCAGGGATTGAGGATAATGAACTTCTGGATAGAATGGTCATGCTTTTTGGGGAAATTGCCATTCTGTTGCCGCCCCTGTTTATTTTAAATCAGCGAAATCTGAGCTTTTTTGATGTCCTGCCCCTAAAAAAGGTATCGCTTCTCACCATAGGAATGTCCATACTCTTTATTGGTGGCGTGATTGGACTGGTATCCGTTTTTGAGGCTCTGCTCCTGCCTTACTTCCCTGTACCAGATTTTTTAACGGAACTGGATGAAACCATTTTTGATGGTGGGATCTTTGCTAATATGGTTCTGATCCTGGCGGCTGTTATCATCGCGCCCCTGGTGGAAGAATTCATCTTCAGGGGTCTTCTCCAGCAAAGTTTATTTTATCATTATGGCTCACTCATTCCAGCTTTGATCATCCCCACGATCATTTTTGCACTGTTTCATGTAGGATACCTGTTCTACCTCCCTGCACTGCTCGAGCTTATTGCCCTGGGCTTACTATTGGCCTGGCTCATGTCTAAAACGGGGAACATTCTTATTCCAATGCTTACACATGCCCTATTTAACCTCTCAGCTTTTTCTGGACCCTTTATTGGAAATGATGAAGAACTCTCAACGATATCAGATCTGGGAGCAACGTGGATCATTGTTTCAACAATTCTATTTATCCTGGGGTGGATATATTTCAAGAGCTTAAAAACCGTGGTATGTAATGAAGTCTATTTAATTCCACTACCTCAGGAGTTTGAGGATTAACCATGGAGTTTGGTAAACTTATGGCAGTTGGCCTGGGCGGCTTCTTAGGTGCCATCGGCCGGTTTTTGATAAGTGGTCTGGCTCAGAAGCTGAGCGGCAGATTTCCCCTGGGAACCCTGTCAGTTAATCTGCTTGGCAGCTTTATTCTGGGGCTTTTTGCCACCTTATTTATTGAAAAGATGGTCATTAATCAGGAGCTGAGACTCTTTCTTCTAGTAGGTCTTCTTGGGGCTTTTACCACCTATTCAACCTTTTCCCTGGAGACACTGAATCTTATGAGGAGTGGGGACTGGACCTTTGCAGG
>CAZVSF010000324.1:0-1900 GCA_964630195.1 uncultured Lentisphaeria bacterium | reverse complement strand
AAACGGATGAGGAAGACATACCTATCTTCCAGCTGACAGATCATAGTGAAATACCGGATGAAGATTCTGGTGCGGATACATTCGAAGTGGAAGACACATCGGAATCGACACCAGAGACCCCTCCTGCAGACGAAGTTGGATCTGAGCAGTCCGATGAAAATTTTGATAAACTCTTTGATGAGAGTAATAAGGAATTTGATAGCTCTTTTGAAGATATGCTGAAGCAGGCCGGTGGGGCAGGGGGAGCAGATAAAAATACAGAGACAGATGCAGAATCTGTAGAAGAGCCACCTTTGAAAGAAGAGCCGCAAGATCTACCTGAGGATGCAGCAGCTGAGAATGGCGGGGACGATCAGATGAAGCATGATACGAATCACACTGAAGAAGATGTAAAAAGCTATTTTGCATCCCTGTTTAAAAAGTGATTTAGAAAAGGAGATAAACATGAAAAAAAGTATGACATTATTGGTTGCCCTGGGTTTAACAGGCATGCTCAACCTTGCTCTTGCTCAATCATCCTACGCCACCACGCGTGCATCTGGAACCATCATGATCTCAGGATCGGGGACTTACCAGACTGATTTGAGTCAGGACTTAAGATCTTCATTGTGGGGTATCAATTCTGATCTTGCACTATTCTTGTTTCCCCAGTTTGCAGGTGGTATTGATCTTGGCTATGAAAAATCCATGCAGGAAAGCGGAGATACTGATGATCCAGATGTTTTTGAAACGGTCACGATGTCATTGGGTCCAAGGGTATATTTCTTCTTGGGTGGCAAGAAAAGCGAATTAACACCTTTTATCAAAGGTGGGGCAAATTATCTCGTAAATAAAACCCTTTACAATGATGAAGAGCTGGATCGCGATGAGTCAGAACTTGGTCTCGTTGCCAGTGCCGGCCTTCTTCTCAATCTGGCAAAGAATGTTGGACTGACTATCGAGGCTGAGTACAACTTTGAGAAGGGTACGGATGTTAATGATATCGACACCCAGGAATTACTCATCAAATTCGGAATCCGTTCTTTTCTCGGAGAATAAAAAATACGCCTGAAGACGACAGTGAATATATTAATGGCTGGTGGCTGCTATTTGTAGACATCAGCCATTTTTTATTATTATGGGGCTGTTAATATGATATCAAATTACTCTGAACTTCATCAGCTGGTTCAACAGGCAAAACCCAAGCGTGTTGCCCTGGTTGCAGCAGAGGATCCTGTATTGATTCAGGCGGCCATCAGAGCCCAGGAAGAGGACCTGGCGCGCTTTATCCTCTTTGGCAATTCCCGTAAAATTGAATCGCTCATCCCCTCGCAGCTCGCAAATTTTGAGATTGTAGATTGTCAAGCCCCTGAACTAGAGGCGATCAGGTATATTCACGCGGATCAGGCAGATCTGCTGATGAAAGGAAAAATCCAGACCAGCAGATTGCTAAAAGCCATCCTGGATAGGGATAATGGGTTGAGACAAGGCGATCTGCTCAATCATATCGCCGTCATCGAATCGCCTCACTACCCTAAACTTCTCTTTGTCAGTGACGGGGGCATAAATCTTCACCTCGATGCCAGTGTATTTACACAAATGGTTGAAAACATTTCCCACTATCTGGCTTTATTGGATATCAAAGACCCTGCCTTTGGGATGATGACTCTGGTGGAGACCGTATCTGAGAAAATCCCAGAAACTGTTATTGCTGAGCAGGTTGTAGAGGCGTTGTCAGATAGATTCAGGATCGAAGGACCGATTGCACCAGATGTTGCGCTGTCCAGGCAGGCAGCCTTACAAAAGGGAATAGAATCGCAGTTAGCAGGGGAGGTGGATGTTTTCCTCATGCCCAACGCGTCTGCTGCCAATCATCTCGTAAAAGGCTTATCCGCGCTGGGTGGCTGTAAGGTGGGTGGTG
>CAZVSF010000323.1:0-3122 GCA_964630195.1 uncultured Lentisphaeria bacterium | reverse complement strand
CATAGATATTTATCACGGTCTCTCCCAAAATAGTGTAATGACCATTGCCAAGGATAAGAATGGATTCATGTGGTTTGGGACCGAAGATGGTTTGAATCGCTATGATGGCATTAGCTTCAAACAATTTAGAAACGACCCCATGGATTCAACCTCGCTTAATTCAAATTCGATCTATTCAAGTTTAGTTGATCAAGATGGAAATCTGTGGATCGGGACCTATGGGTCAGGCCTGAATAAATACGTTGATGGCTCTGAGTCTTTTGTTCACTACTCCCACAATCCTCTTGACTCCCTCTCCCTCGGAAGAGGCTCTATCTATTCCTTACACCAGGATCAGGATGGCTATATCTGGGCAGGAACATCCGGGGGTGGTCTTTTTCGCCTGAACCCAAATACAGGAATAGCCAGCGCCGTTAAAGATCTTATTGCCTCCGGTGACACGCTTGCAGATCCTCTGGTCTACTCTGTATTTGAAGACCACAATCACCAACTGTGGATCGCCACGCTCAACGGA
The DNA here is from genome assembly GCA_964630195.1 of uncultured Lentisphaeria bacterium. Classification (GTDB taxonomy): domain Bacteria; phylum Fidelibacterota; class UBA8477; order UBA8477; family JABMPR01; genus JABMPR01. The sequence goes on along the minus strand of CAZVSF010000323.1, from coordinate 2,608 downwards.
CTCAATGTCCTTGACCTTGGAACGTTAAATATGCGGACCTACCGCTCTGACAGCGAGGATGCTACATCACTTTTTGACAATGCCGTTAATTATGTTTATGAAACTTTTGACGGCACAAACTACCAGATTTGGGTGGGAACCAACTGGGGCGGCTTTGATCGATATAGCCCAGAAACCGATGACTTTGAACACTTTGGCTTCAACTCCAGCACAAACCCCGATTACCCGGAAACCGGCATCAGTCGGATGATACAGATCAGTAATGATATGATGTGGTTGGGGACGGATTCAAAAGGAATCCTTGTTGTAGATCTGAAAGGAAATCTTCAGGAAGTCATCGGCAAAAAGGTATATGATGAGAATGCCCTGAATGATGATTTAATACAATCATTCTATGATGATGGTGACATTGTGTGGGTCGGAACTTCTGGTGGTGGGGTGGCAAAATACAATAGAACCCGAAAAAAGTTCTTCAGCCTGACATTTGACCCCTTAAATCCAAATGGACTGCATGATAATCGTGTTTTGAAAATCGAGAAGGACAGTAACGGCAATTTGTGGATCGCCACCTGGACAGCTGGGTTATCCTACTATAACCCAACTACCAATAATTTTATTCAATACAAACACGATCCTGATGATCCTGGCTCACTCAGCGACAATAGTATTCAGGATATTATCGTGGACCGGGATGACAACCTATGGGTCCTTTCAGCCAGTACCCGGCTTGATGTTTTGCGAAAGGGATCAGAATCATTCCAGCATATCTCTCCGGACCCGGAAAATACCAAAGGTTTAGGAAGTGAATATCTACTGTGTTTGCACGAAGGTCGAGATGGTCATATCTGGATGGGAAGCTGGGAAGATGGTTTGTACCGGTTAAACACTTCCACGATGGAATTTGAGGTCTTCAAGGCACCCGCTACCAAAGATATCTCACTGGGGAGTCTATCATATTATTGTATGTATGAGGATTCAGAAGGCACGCTCTGGATTGGCGCGGAAAATGAAGGATTGATCGCCTTTGACCTGGAAAGTCAGACAATCAAACAATATAAAAGTGCTCCTGGAGATCCATTCACCCTGCCAAATAATGATGTGATGTGGTTTTATGAAGATGGACATGGATTTATCTGGCTAGGGACCTATGGGGGTGGCTTAAGTCGTTTTAATCCAGCGAAAGGCACATTCAGAAATATATCCACAAGTGAGGGTTTACCCAGTAGTGCTGTCTATGCTGTCCTGGAAGATAAAAAAGGGACGCTTTGGCTCAGTACCAATAATGGGCTTGCTGCATATCATCCAAATAAAAAAACAATAAAAACCTATAATATTGCTGATGGCGTGTTGAGCAGGGAATTTAACCCTGCAGCCTGTCAACTTGATAACGGGTGGATCTATTTTGGAGGGGTGAAGGGAATCACATACTTCCATCCAGAGGAGATCAAGGAGAATGACCATATACCCCCTGTAAAATTCACCGAGCTTTCCATCATGAATGTTCCAATAGGTATTGATCAAGAATACGAAGGAAGAATTGTTTTATCTAAATCCATAACAACCCAGACAGCACTTGAGCTATATCCGGAGGATTTATTTTTCAGCCTCAAGTTTGCCAGTCTTGATTACTACCATCCGCTGAGTAATAGCTATGCCTATTTTCTTGAAGGATTTGATAACGAGTGGCGACCCCTGGGTCATCAAAGAAAGGTGACCTTTACGAATATTCCACCGGGTGAGTACACCCTGAAGCTGAGAGGCAGTAACAATGATCAAGTCTGGAACAGGCGGGGTGTCTCACTCAAAGTCATTATTCACCCAGAGTTTTATGAGACCTGGTGGTTCATATCAGGATGTATTTTCCTATTGGGATTTTTAGGTGTTCTATCTTTTTACCTGCGTACCCGGTTTCTGGTCAAGCGAAGTAAGGAGCTTGAATCTCACAACATCCAGCTCAATGCCCAGATAGAGTCACGTCGTAAGGCCCACGTCAAGGCCAGCGAAAGAGCAAATTATTTCCGGGCGGTGATATCGCAGTCCCCTATTCCCATGGCTATCCACAATTCTGAGGGGAATATCACACAACTTAATTCTGGCTGGGTAGAACTTTGGGGTGCCGAAAGCCCTGAAGAAATTATCAGGGATTACCATGTTGATGAGGATGAATTAGCCCATGAACTCTCTCTTGGGAAAAGTTTCAAAAAAGCAGTCGAGGGCAGCATCATAGAAATTCCCGAAGTGACATTCACAGACAAAGAAGGCAACACCAGAGTTGTCCAGATGCTGCTTTATCCCCTGAAAAATATTGTCGGCATGACGAACCAGGTGATGGTGTCTTTGGAGGATGTAACAGAAATCGTGCGTCAACGACAATTGTTGGAAAAATCAATTGTTGAAAAAGATCTTTTACTCAAAGAAGTTCACCACCGCGTAAAGAATAACCTGCAGCTCGTTGCCAGCTTACTTGGACTCCAAAAGGCGGCTACAGATGATGGCAATACGGCTCAGACCCTGGATGACATCAAGAATAGAGTCAATTCCATGGCTTTGGTTCATGATGCGCTCTACCGCTCCCCCGAATTTGATAATGTAGATATTTCTGCCTATA
>CAZVSF010000322.1:0-3129 GCA_964630195.1 uncultured Lentisphaeria bacterium | reverse complement strand
TAATCAGTATAAGTAATGTTGACGCGCCTGGTAGGGGTGAGCCATGGTATTCAACCTATGGAGAAAGACTGGGTGATTCGCTCCGTATGATGTATGGCTATCCAGCCAGAGGATCGAAAAGTGACTATGATGACTATGGTGGTCCAGATGCTGGCAGTGATTTTCTAAGCTCTGCCTTCCATATCGGTGAAGCAATTCTGCATGTGGATACCTCGCCGTCAGATGAAACCGATGATTGGTCTCAACCTGCTATCACCGGTGTAAATACAGTGGAGCTTAAATACCTAAAATTTGAAGCAGCCAATTATAGCCCAAGCGACATTGCCAAAGTTTATGATGTTCTGGAGAATGGATTTGGAAATGCGCCGTATAATCTGCCGTATCAAACTGAAAATGTATATGCCGGTACGAAGCACAGCCAGCGAATGGACGAACAGGGCTTTAAATTCCCTGATGAATTTCCCTGGTGGCTGTGGCGAGCTGTTACCCATGCCTCAATGGGACCCTACACGTTGGGACCTGGCGAGTCAATCCGGGTTGCTTTTGCACTGGTTGTAGGGACCATTAGTCCAGAGCTGGGACAAAGCGTTGGAGAAGACTGGGCACAGGGTATCGCAAGCTGGGACGGTCCAGATAATTTACCGCCACCCTTCCAGGATAATCCTGACCTGTATGACGATATGAATGATTGGGCCAAAGACTGTTGGGTTTCTACAGGAAGAGATTCACTATTTAAAAATGCCTGGGCGGCACAAATCGCAGTCAGGAATGACTATGATCTTCCTGTTCCTCCTCGTCCTCCCAGCCTTGATGTGGTGGGTCGCCCGGATTTCATTGAAGTAAACTGGGGGAGTGAGAGTGAACTGGATAGCGATTTTTCTGGATATCGAGTTTATCGCAGTATAGCAGATTCTAGCTTCCATCGGGTATTTAGTTGTGGTGGAACAAGCGGAATAGCAGTAACCCACCAGTTTAAAGATACCACTGCTGTACCTGGTGTTGGTTACTACTATTATGTCACAGCATTTGATGATGGATTGGACAACTCTGCAAGTCCTCACGGTGGTGTCCGAAGCCTGGAGTCGGGTTGGAATATAAATCGTACGACTGCAGCAGTTTATCGAACAGAACCACCAGGTGAATCACTCTCATCGATTCGAGTTGTCCCAAATCCGCTGAATCTTTCCAGCAATAACTGGCCTGGCGAGGAAGAGAAGATCGTATTTAAGGGCCTGCCAGCACTAGCAACAATAAAGGTTTATACTGAAAGTGGAGATCTGGTAAAGACCCTGGAGCATGAAGATGAATCCGGTGCAGAACATTGGGGAGGCAATGTCGCAAATCTTCAAACAGTTACAGAGAGCGGTCAACGCCTTGCCAGCGGAATCTATATCGCCCATGTCACGGACAATGACACTGGGGAATCTGCCATGGTCAAATTTGTGATTGTAAGGTAAGGGTGGTTTAGGAATGGAGAAGATGATGAATAAATTGAATTTAAAAATCCTGCTCTTTGGGTTGGTCTTCGCTATCACTTCACTGCCAGTGCAGGCTGAATTGAAGAAGGTTGGTCAAACTGGATATCAATTTCTGAAGATCGATGCCAATGCAAGAGCGGCCGCCATGGGTGGAGCTATAACTCTCTCAGGGTTAGGCGCAGAGAATATGTTCTACAACCCTGCCGGGTTAGCCTTGCAAAGCAGAGGAATGGACGTGTTTACTAACCAAACCCAATGGTTTGCAGATATCTCCTACATCACGGTTGGGATTTCGAAACGATTCGGTAATCTGGGTACTTTTGGATTTTCTTACCAGACAGCTGACTACGGTGATATCATTGGTACACAAGTGGCAGACAATGAATTTGGGTTTATAGAGACCGGGAATGTTGATGTTGCTGCGACTGCCGTGGGGCTAGCCTTTGCAAAGCGTCTCACAGACAAATTCTCATTAGGTGGACACATGCGTTATGCCAGTCAAAAGTTAGGTGAGAATGAGATTGAAGGTGAGACGAAAACCAATACGACAAGTGGTTTTGTATGGGATTTTGGAACTATTTTTTATCCGAATACAAGTAGCTTCAGGTTTGGCATGAGTATTAGGAATTTCAGTCAGGAGATGATTTATGAGCAATACAATTTTGAATTGCCCATAACGTTCACCATTGGTATAGCTGCAGACGTTTTTGAGGTGTTGGAGCTTTCTAATTCCCAATCTTTATTGCTTGCTTTGGATGCAGTCCATCCCAGGGACTATACCGAACGGGTACACGTGGGTCTGGAATACGGTTTGAACAATATGTTCTTTCTCCGCACAGGGTATAAGTTCAATTATGATTCCGAAGGTCTCTCCCTCGGGGCTGGAGTAAAAGTATCACTCGGAGGAATTGCTACCCATATTAGTTATGCATTGAGCCAGGCCGGTGAATTTTCACCGGTTAATCGGATTTCAATATCAGCTAGTTTTTAGTTAAATAAATTGAAGTGGACTGTGATCCAGTGGCTTCAAATTGGGTCCATCATTTGCCTGGAATATCCATTATGACGAATAAGGTGCAAAGTATGATTTTGCGTTCAAAGAAAAAGGCCCTGACGAATCTGATTCCACTCCCCCTGATCTTACTCACTTCCCTGTGTATGCTGGGGTGTGCTCCTGCACAACACGAGACCCCACTGGAAAGATCAAGGAATGATTTTCCAGATGTTTTAGATGTTGTAGGCACTCCGCAGAATATTCATGATTTTGATACTTTCTTTTTCTCAGATCAGGGTGCCTGGTTCGGATTTGGACTTCCTGAAACGAGTGATTCTCCTGCGAAGGATGGATTTGGTTTTGTGGGTCCATTTTTATTGTCTCATGGGTCATGGTTATCTCCTGCAATAGCAAATGCCATCGTCTCTCAATCTTCAGACGACAAGAATTTTATGGTCTTGGATTCACCGGTAGTTGCTAAACATTATTTTCCGGGAAAAATCGTTATTATCGTCAAAAATGACCTGATTGAGATCAAGCAGGAACTCTGCTTTGTTGATGACCAGACAGCTTTGATAAAGATGGTGGTGAAGAACATCTCAGGAGCAGAAACATACATAAAAATTGATTGGGAGCGGAGTACATGGATGAAGCGGT
>CAZVSF010000321.1:0-3234 GCA_964630195.1 uncultured Lentisphaeria bacterium | reverse complement strand
AGGGCTTCTCTAAAATGATTCGTCGCCATTGTTTTCCATCTGCTTCTTCGTGGAGCCCCAGAGCGGCCAGTTCTCTGGCAACCGGAGCGAAAAAGTCAGGTGCTGTGGCCAGATAGAAAAGGATATTTTTTTGAATATCTTTGTCAAACTCAATCAGACGCTGCTGCAGGGTCTTGAAATCAGACTTTTTTGAGACATCCAGAGCTTGAAAGTGGACATGGTTCAAAAATGATGTGAGTTTCTCCCGTTCTGGCTCACCTTCAACTTCTTTGGCCAGCGAGGATGCAATTTGTTCTCGATATACCTCATCTGAATAGGTCCTGCGACCCAGTCCCACAACTTTGAAGGATGTGGCCAGGCGTTTTTGAAGATAGAGATGAAAAAGTGCTGGAAATAGCTTACGGTGGGACAGATCACCAGTGCCACCAAAAATAATCAAGGTAAATGGATCGGGTATTCGCATGGACTAATCTAGCAAAAATATACCATTTACCAATTTTAGTCAGCAGGGATCCAACGCTAATAACTGGTGTTAAATACTACTGGTCTAACCCTGTTTGATTAGCCGGGCAGGCTCTGTTCTGTATAAACAACCGTTTTCTGAACTTTGTTTGCTACTGGCTCAAGTGATTTGATATAGCGGTAGAGGGCCTTTAGGTCGATGTCAGACATTCTTGAAAAAGCACCCCAGGGCATTGGTGATCCCTGATGGATTCGACCAGCACGAAAGCGCTGAATGAAGGTGGACTCATCCCATCTGGCAATAACGCCATCAGTTATATGTGGGGTGAGGTTAGGCGTGATAAAAGATACGTTTTCTATCTTGGGATCTGATTCCATGGCCATTCCACCGGCAAATGGGACACCTGTAAATGCACCGGTTTTCAGGTCTCTTATTGTATGACAACCCCGGCAATTTGCCACGCTATTGGCGATATATTCACCATAGCTGATGCTAGAGTCAATCTCAACCCTGGTAGGAGGCGTCGTAACAGGTCCTGCTGGTGCTATTAACCCGAATGCTGAGATAGCCTTTCCCAGGAAGGAAAGCTCAGTTTGTTTGAGGTTATTTTTAACAGTGGGCTGGGAGCGTAAAAAGGAAATGAGCGCAATCACATCTCCATCACTCATATTCTGAAAGGGCATAAATGGAAATAATGCTTTACCATTGTGGCGAACCGAATAGCGCAGAGCTCGAGCAAGCTGCCCATCACTATACGATCCAATACCAGTTTCCATGTCTGGAGTAAGATTGGGTGCACGGAAGGAACCAGGGGGGATGTTTAATTCCCAGCCTCCTACAAGAGGCATTTCCAGACCCTTCTCAATTTCGGAAAATTTATCCATGGGCGCATGACAGGAAACGCAATGTGCTGGACCAAAAGCAAGGTACTTTCCCCGGGCAATGATGGCAGAATCTTGACTGGCAGCCAGATCTGGCAGAGGCGCATCATAAGTTCGATTTCCACGGATGTTGACAAATACAACCAGGACCAGAATGAACGCTCCCAGTACGATACCCGTCCATTTAAGTATTTTTAGAATTGAATTCATGAGATACTCCTCTTCGGATTTTGCGGCATACAAAGCTGAGAAGATGTTAATCTACTACTACAGGAGCACGCTGTGGTGAACAACAAAGCCCCTGCCTGGTCTCTTCCCGTCTTTGTGTAAATAAATTCAAGAGATAATAATTGTCACAATTAGCTAAAGCAAGTAGAATCAGTTATTTGATCTTTCCGGAGCTACAGACAATCTAGAAGTGACAATTATCTGATCCTGGGAGACGCTGAGCTGCATTTATGGCAGAGTTTTGCTGATGATTTACTGCCAATTCTTTCAATTCGCATGAAAAAAGCCCAGATAATTTGGAATTAAATGCCGTATTGACAGATATTTATGGATGGCATGACCTTGGCCACCATTGGTTCACGAAAGAAGGGGAACGAGAAATGAACCAAACCATAAATCCAGAAGAAAATGTAAATCCCATCGAAAAATACGGAATTGACCTTACCAAACTCGCCCGGGAGGGTAAGATCGACCCGGTCATTGGACGTGAGGATGAAATTCGCCGAATTATTCAGATATTGTCGAGAAGGACAAAAAATAATCCAGTATTGATCGGAGATCCCGGAACGGGTAAGACCACTGTTGTTGAAGGACTGGCCCGACGTATTGTTGAGGGAGATGTCCCGGAGAATATCAAGGACAAGCAACTGGTCACACTGGACCTGAGTGCCATGGTGGCCGGAGCCATGTATCGGGGTCAATTTGAAGAGCGCTTAAAGAACTTTATCAAGGAAGTGGTGAATAGTGATGGCAAGATCATCGTATTCATCGATGAACTTCACATGATCGTCGGTGCCGGTAATGCCGAGGGGCAAATGGATGTCTCCAACATGATCAAACCGGAGTTGGCCAGGGGTCGCATGAAGCTTGTCGGGGCAACCACCCTGGGTGAATATCAGAAGTATATTGAAAAAGATGCAGCCTTGGAACGTCGTTTCCAGCAGGTGTTTATTCCTGAACCAACAGTTGAAGATACGATTACCATTTTAAGAGGTATCAAGGACAAGTACGAGCTTCATCACGGTTTACATATCCAGGATTCAGCTTTGATCTCAGCCGCAACCCTTTCTGATCGCTATATCTCTGATCGGTTTTTACCGGACAAAGCGGTGGATCTCATGGATGAGGCTGCGGCCAAGATCCGCATGGAAATGAACTCTGCCCCTGATGAAATAGACGACGCCAGACGCAAATTGATCCAATTGGAAGTGGAGCGGGAGGCACTGAAAAAGGAAAAAGACCAGCGCTCACGGGAACGTCTTAAGGAAGTGAAGACAGAAATTGAAAGCCTGAAAACGACATTGGATGAGCTCAATAAGATCTGGCAGGCTGAGAAAAAACAGGCTGCTGAAATCCAGGCGCTCAAGGGAAGTCTTGAATTATTGGGACAGAAAGCCGAACAGGCACAACGCGATGGTGACTATCAGCACTCTGCTAAAATTAAGTATGATGAAATTCCAGCCCTTGAGAAAAAAGTCGAGTCGCTGTCCCATGAGCTGGCCGGGAGTCGCTTTCTCAAACTGGAAGTGAGCACAACCGACATTGCCGAAGTTGTATCGCGGTGGACGGGGATACCTGTCTCCAAAATGTTGGCGGGGGAACAGGCAAAATTACTGGCTCTTGGAAGCCTTCTCGCACGCAAGGATGTTACGCAGGTAAGAG
>CAZVSF010000320.1:0-3247 GCA_964630195.1 uncultured Lentisphaeria bacterium | reverse complement strand
GCAGGGTGGTGTGAGAGGACGGATAGGGAATTAATCCCTATCCTCCTACTCGATTAAGGCAATCGACACGACCCGATGCTCAATTCTCCTGGAGTTAGTATACCAAATTTACTTACTTAAAGCACATTCATGCTTATCTTCAATGAGATTTCTAAAACGGAGGAAGATATGAGGTTTAAATCTATTGGAATTGCCCTTTTATTGTTAGTCTCATTAGTTTGGGCCCAAACGGATAACGAAGAATTTCGTGCGACCTGGGTCATCACCTGGGAACACATCAGCTCCGGAAGTAGTGTGGAGCAAAATCAAGCTAGAATTAGAACCATTATGAACAACCATGTAGCCGCCAATATGAGTAGTGTTCTCTTTCAGGCAAGACAGAGCGGTACTGCATACTATAATTCCTCTTATGAGCCTTGGGGTGTCTACGCTGGAGGATCCTACCCCGGCTACGATCCATTAGAATATGCCATTGAACAAGCACACGCCAGAGGGCTGGAACTGCATGCCTGGTTTAATGCATTTCAAGCTGCTTCCACAGTACCAGGTGCTCCTGCAGCTGAGCATCCAGAATGGGTATGTCGCGATGAGGATGGAAGCCCTATGCCCTCATATCGAGCGCTTTCACCGGGACTTGCTGAAGTTCGAGAATATCTTGTGGATGTGGCAATGGAATTGGTGAACAATTACGATATAGATGGTATTCATCTGGATTACGTGCGATGGAATGAGTATGACAACCTAACTTTAAACTCCGTTTCACCTACACCCATTGAAGAAGTTAGTACCCTTGACCAGGAAACGGATTATATCAATCGTTTATCTTTTAGAGATACTCAGTCCGGACGATACCTGTATGATGTGGATAATCCATACAGTGGTGGCGTTCCTGCTGGCTTTAGTACATGGCCAGAATTCTGGAGATCATCAGTAACATCATTTGTTCAGACCCTTCATGATTCAATACAGACTCAAAAACCCTGGGTGAGATTATCTGTTGCTGCACTGGGTAAATACAATTGGAGTGGCTGGAATGGCTATGATGTGGTCTATCAAGACGCAGCCCTCTGGTTCAATGAAGGTTATATTGATCAATTGACACCGATGCACTACCATTGGACTACTTCTGCTGGTTTTCTGGGAATGCTAGTTGATGATAGCCCCTATTGTTGGAGTGATTATATCCAACCTGGGGTAGAGGCAGGGAGATTATTTTCAGTGGGTCCAGGATCATACATATTGGATCAGAATAATATCTGGAGCAGACATCCAAGCATCGTAAATATTTCCCGCACTGTAAATTGGGTAGATGGCTTTCAGTTTTTCTCTTATGGGAGTTGGCAGGGTTATCAATATTGGCCAACTGCTGGTAGCACCTTTTTTGGACAAAGAACAAAAATTCGTGGGAATGGACTATTTATTGATGATACACCTCCAACACCTACGATTGCATTGAACATTGTAGACCCTCTGTCCTTCGACCTCACCGTGTCACCAGATGTCTCTGCTTCAGGTGACCATTGGTGGGTTGTGTATCGATACCAGGCAGATGATTTTGATGTCACTTCGAGCCATATCGTTGGCGTGTATTTTGGATCCGATCCGTTTACGGTTTCAGAGGTTTTTGATGGAACTCAGGATGAAAATTCCAGCTATTTCTATAGTGCGACGATGCTGGACCGATATTGGAATGAATCTGAATTAGCGACGGCAGTAGAGACCACTCCTCTGCCATCATTGCCACCCGTATTAACAAGCGTTTATCCCGCTCAGGATGATACAGTGGAAGTCAGTACCCTGCTCACTATCCAGTTCTCAAAGACCATGGATGTTCCATCGGTAGAATCAAATCTGAGCTTTTCTCCTGATATTGCCATTGATCACTACACCTGGACGGAAGGTGATCATCGGATCATCATTTATCCTGATACTAATTTTGCCTATATGAGTAGCTATACCATGACTTTGACTGATGATGCCATGGATATCAATGGAGCAGCCTTGGATGGTGATGCTGATGGAGCAGCTGGGGGAGACATCGAAATCACTTTTCATACAAAGGCTCTTGATGAGGCAGGTCCTATAATTCTGTACAGCACGCCAGAAGTTGTTGTAGGTACGGAGTCATTTGATATCGACGAATCCTTATCAATCGTTTTTGATGAAATGTTGAATCCTTCAACGGTTAATCTACAATCTATTCATCTAGAGGAGATGGGCGAGGAGATCGAAGTAGATTTTCTCCTGTCAGGTGCTTATGGAAAATCTGTTTTGGATATCAAACCCTACACAAGATTTGCTGCCGGAAGTGATTTTCTGCTTACGCTGGATTCTACGCTTACAGATGAGCTTGGAAATGCTGTAGATAGTGAAATATTGATACCCTTCTCAACAGCAAATGAGCATTATTCCTCTACAAGAATGATTGATGGATTCACAGTAACCAATGATTGGTGGGATCCCGAAGGCAGTGGGTCAACTGTTGGCACCATTGCGTCAACAACCAGTTGGGGCTACTCGACCTCGATCTACCTACCTGGAACCAGCACGGTACCTGCGCAGAAAAGGGCTGCCTATATCAATTACACCTGGGATCTGGCTTCATCTTCGCATCTGTTAAGAGAATATATGCCCAGCGGGGCACCACGGAATGTGATCTTTGATAATACTAACATTATACAATGCTATGTTTACGGTGATGGTAGCAGTAATAAATTCCGCTTCGCTATTGATGAAGGTGATGGTACTGATTGGCCTGCACATGAAGTTTCAGTATGGTTTACCATCGATTGGGAAGGATGGAGATTGCTGGAATGGGATATGACTGATCCCTCAATGGTAGGTACCTGGATTGGCAACGGCCTTCTGGATGGTCAGGCTTATCGTGTGGATAGCTTTCAGATGACCTATGACTCGGAAACTGGGGCACCATCAGGTCGAATCTATCTTGATAATTTCAGGGTGGTCACCAAGGCTCCAGGAGTCTCAATCAGGAATGAGCTAGCTATGCTTCCTGAGAACGTCAGCTTGCATCACAATTTTCCCAACCCATTTAACCCGGAAACCGTTATCACTTTTGATTTGCCTCAATATACGCAGACTCAGGTAATGGTATTCGATATTCGTGGAAGACTACTTGAAATCCTGGTGGACGAAAAGTTACCTGCCGGAACCCATAGGACTCGCTTCAACGGAAGTAACTATGCAGCAGGTGTGTACATGGTTGTGCTGGAAACTGAGTCAGGCA
>CAZVSF010000319.1:0-3250 GCA_964630195.1 uncultured Lentisphaeria bacterium | reverse complement strand
GAAAAAGATGCATTTGATGCTGCATACTGAAAGATTTAATAAAATTAAATGATCACAATACGCCAGTAAAAGGATCAAATAACCCGTACTTAAGCAGTGTGAGTAATTCACATATATTAAAAGCTCGATTCATTCTTCTGGCAATTTCCTCCATGAAATCTTACTTGCGACACCAAGACCAGTGGGTTATGCTAGCATATTAGGTTTTATCAAATTCTCACATTTCGGATCCATGCATGGAATTTATGCACAGACAGAAAGGCAGGACTCAACACTTCCATTTTGATGTGGCATCTCCTGAGCGTATTACTGGGGGAATAGATGCGATGACTTTAATGGAAATAGAACCCCATTTCTTTCGATTGGAGAGACCCCTGACAGCGGGCATCAATCGACTTGATTTGCACATTGGGACATGATCTGACAAAAAATTATAAATATTAGAACAGGAGAGCAGCAATGGAATACACACATCTGGGCAGAACAGGATTGAGCGTCAGCAGACTCTGTCTTGGCACCATGAATTTCGGACCCCATACCTCTGAGAAGGATAGTTTTGCAATAATGAACCATGCCCACGAAATAGGGCTCAATTTTATCGATACAGCAGATGTCTATGGCTGGAAGCTCGGTGAAGGCCTCACAGAACAAATTGTGGGACGCTGGATAGCAGAATCGGGTAAACGTGATGAAATTGTCCTTGCCACAAAGGTGTATGGGAAAATGGGTGAGGGAGTCAACGATCGTGGACTTTCAGCTTATCACATCATTCAAGCCTGTGAGGCTAGTTTAAAGCGCCTTAAAACGGACCATATTGATCTGTATCAGATGCATCATATAGATCGCGCTACACCCTGGGATGAAATCTGGCAGGCCATGGAAGTGCTGGTTCAACAGGGCAAGGTCCTGTATGTGGGAAGTAGCAATTTTGCAGCAATTGATATTGTCAAAGCCCAGTATGAGGCGAAAAACCGCCACTTCCTGGGACTTGTGTCTGAACAAAGCTTGTATAATCTTCAGACCCGGGCTGTTGAGCTAGAACTAATACCTGCTTGCCTTGAATATGGCGTGGGATTGATCCCGTGGAGTCCTCTGGCAGGTGGACTTCTGGGTGGGATGTTGACTGGCAAGGGAAGTGTTCGCCGCCTGGAAAAATCTCGACAGGATACCCTTGAGAAACATCGAGACCAGATTGAACGCTATGAGGCATTTTGTGGCGACCTGGGAAAAGCACCGGGACAGGTGGCATTGGCCTGGCTCTTGAGTCAACCTGCTGTGACGGCTCCTATTATTGGACCCAGAACCATGGAACAATTTGAAGATGCTCTGCAATCTCTTGAATTGGAATTGAGTGAGGATGATCTGGCCACTCTGGATGAAATCTGGCCGGGACCCGGTGGGGCAGCACCTGAGGCATACGCCTGGTAAGTGAAGGATGAAAGCGATTTCCATTACTGGACCCGGGCAGATTGCTCTGGTGGATATTCCTATCCCAACACCTGGTGATCAAGAGCTCCTGATCAAGGTCAAATCAAGTGGTATCTGCGGGACGGATGTGCATATCGCCGAGGGGGAATATCTGGGGAGCTATCCAGTTATTCCCGGACATGAATTTTCCGGAACCGTCGAGTCACGAGGATCCAAAGTAACGATGTCTCAAGTGGGAGATCACGTTGCCATTGAACCCAATGTGTCCTGTGGTCGCTGTGAATACTGTTTGAATGATAAATCTAATTTTTGTGAAAATTGGACCGCCATTGGCGTGACCCGTTCAGGGGGAATGGCCGAGTATGTTTGTGTCCCTGAATCAGCTGTATTTCCCATCCAGACTCTTGCCTTTGAAAGAGCGGCCTTTATGGAACCGCTTTCCTGTATTCTCCATGGCGCTGGAAAATTGGATTTTAGCAAAGCTCCCCGTGTTCTCATTATGGGTGCTGGTCCAATCGGGCTCATGTTTGCCCAGGTGTGCAAATTTAAAGGCGCCCGGAGCGTACATGTGCTTGAGCAGCAACAGTCTCGCCTTGAACTTGCCGCAAAAATGGGAGTTGAAGAATGCTACAGCCATGTATCCGAATTGCCGGGAAACCGTTTTGATTGCATTATCGATGCGAGTGGTGTCGTGCCGCTCATGGAATCCAGTATCCAGGCTGTGAAAAAAGGGGGTGAAATCCTTTTCTTCGGGGTGCCGGAGAAGGGAGAGACCCTGGGGATTGATGCCTTTACATTTTTTGAGAAGGGTCTTCGCATTTATTCGTCCTACACCTCCGTGAATAATTCTCTCGAGGCACTTAATCTCCTGAATACAGGTGTGGTGGATGTGAGTGACTTGATTTCTCATCGTCTGCCCCTGAACGATTTTAAACAGGGCATAGAGAGGTTGTCCCTCAAGCAATCGGGGACTTTAAAAATCATGGTCAATCCAGAACTGTAATGCTCATTCACGAAGATAAATGGGTTTGGGATTTCTGGCTGTACACAGAGGGTGAACAGCACCATATCTTCTTTCTCCAGGCACCAAGATCATTGGGTGATGAACGACTCAGGCATTTTAATGTGTCAATTGGTCATGCTCAGTCTAAGGATCTGATCCATTGGGAGTTGTTGCCAGATGCTCTTGCGCCAGGCTCCCCAGGTGAATGGGATGATCAAGCCACCTGGACAGGTTGTACTTATAAAAAAGGCGATACATACTACCTGTTTTATACCGGTGTGAATAAGCAGGAAAAAGGCTTGGTACAAAGAATTGGTTTAGCCACCTCAACCGATCTGATTCATTGGAAGAAGCATCCCGGGAATCCCGTTATTGAAGCTGATCCAAGGTGGTATGAACTTCTTGATCTAAATGCCTGGCATGATCAAGCCTGGCGAGATCCCTGGGTATTTGAATTTGACGGACAATTCCATGCCTATATCACTGCTCGGGCAAAATCTGGAACAGCGGATGGCAGGGGAGTCATCGCTCACGCTGTCTCCAGTGACCTATTCCATTGGAAGGTGCAGGCGCCAGTTACTGAACCGGGTCATTTTGGGCAGCTGGAGGTCCCACAGCTTATTGAGGTTGATTCAAGGTCCTATTTGCTTTTCAGTACAGATAGATTCTCCAATTCAAAAGCACTTTTCGAGCGGACAGGTAAGCCGCCTGTGACAGGATTTGCCTGTTATCAGGGTGCAACCCCTCTGGGCCCATTCAGACATAATGATGATCCCTGGTTATTTGGTGATGAGTATGGACTGCTATATAGTGGGAAAT
>CAZVSF010000318.1:0-3260 GCA_964630195.1 uncultured Lentisphaeria bacterium | reverse complement strand
CGAGACTGCTAGGAGACTCCCGATAAGATACAAGGGAGCGATAAAGATTGCCACCACATATCGAGACACGGGTGCCGTCAACAGCCATATCCCAATTGACCAATCTCCAGCCATACCAGTCAATCGTATACCAGGGACTCACCTCATGGGCGCCATTCCCATTGATATTGTCATCCACACAAAACCTCAACTGGTTCCCATTCCCATCGCCGAAAACATAGGCTTGCATGATTCGATTTGAGGTGAAGTGAACATTGCGTGGTGCGCCTCCACTGAGATATTCGCGTAATAGCCAGCTCCCGGCATTTTCAAGCCAGGTATAGTTCAATTCCATGGCCCCATTGCTGCCAATATTCAATGCCACGGTTTCTTCAGTGGCTCCAACGGAGGTCAAATCACCATCAATGCCTGTGGTACTGCCACTGGCGCCGGGAGTCCACCAATTGCCGATTCCCCCTTCAAAATTATCAATGCTGGTAGTCGCATAGTCATAATTTAAGGTCGTAAAATTAAGGGTGATCTCGCTGGTTTGAACATTGCCCAGCAGGTCAGAAAAACCGGGTAAGATTCGGACTTGATAATCCTCATCAGCAAGGAGCGTGTTCAGGCTGTACAGCACCAGGAGGCTCTTATTATCAATGACGTAGTGTTCCAGAATAGTGGCTTGAATCTGAGCATTATTGCTACGCTCTAAAACAACGCGGCTGGATGCATCATTGTCAAAATTTATTTCTTCATTCCAGACAATATTAAAGACAGGCTGGAGATCTACCGACTCCGCATTTGGACTGGGATAGGTGTCTTCAATAAGGGGTGCAAAATAGTCAGGAGAACTGGTTCTAAATGAGAGAGTAAAGGCATCTCCACCTACACCGTCCTGATTCCCATCGATGAAATGACCAGCTTCATCTGTAGCTGTTCCAGCAATGGTGATCGTATAGTGGGTCAGAAATTCGAGTGAATCAGATAAGATCCAGGCCATGCGTTTTTTATCCAGCGACAAATAGAACGATCCAGCCACAGGCGGTTCGATAGAGAATGCTTCCTCCAGAGAGGTTCTGTCCATCGCTTTAGAAAAATCAAAAAATGGGATTTCCCAGACAGCCCAGGTGGTATCGCCCTCACCTTGATGAGACTCCAGAACAACAGGCGATGCTGTATTGACCAACATGAAATTGGCCATGCTTGTGTTATTTGCGGTGACAGAGACCATAGACGTGTCTGTCGCAAATCCCTCTGCTGATACAATTACTTCGTAATCCCCAGGGGATAAGCTATCGATCTTGAAATATCCGTTATTGTTTTCCCCGCCGAAATATCGATGTCCACCAGGTTCAATTGTTACCTCAATATTATTGACAGGCCGCCATTGATCCTGAAGACTGGCTATTGAGAAGTATGAAACGGTGTTTTCCGGATCCCGGACCAGTCCCGCAATGGCACCAACTGTAAATCCGGGTTGGCCAAAATATTCCAGATAGCTGCGGGCCAGTGCCATGGCTTCATGTTTTCGATAATCCAGATTCATGAGACGCCAGGACTCCGGGATATAATCATGGAAGGATCCCTCTGAAATGGTCGCCGGCATATTTGCTGGAACCAGAACACCATAGCCATAAGTCCAGGTTGGGTTTAAGGTCAGGTCCCCAATGGCAATATGACTGGTCGTATGATTTACATCATCAATGAGGGGTGCCATGATGTTGGCCATGGTACGTGCACCTTCAAATGTCGGCGAGTCTGTTGTACCATTGTAAATGACCATGGCATAGTTTGATGTGCCATTGAATCCATTGCTGTGATTGCTGTTAAAATAATCAGCGTTAAATGCATTGGCCACCGCAGCACGTTCGGATAAACCCAGATCGTCAGTGGTGTTATTATTTCCTGTTCGGGTGATGGCAACCTGAGCACCGAGCCCTAATAGAACGCTGCGTAGCTCAAGTCCCTTGGTCAGATTTGATTCGGATTCCCAAAAACCAGTTTCCTGGATGAATCGATCATCAGCTTCATGCCCGGAATGTCCGGGGTCAATGCAAATCCTTACCCCGCTCAAATCTTGCGACAGAAGCATGGAAACCATTGCAAAAAGAAATAGAAGGTGCCTCATGGCAGATCTACTCAACAATCTCTATTGATGTTTCGATGATGTCTCCATGTGTGGAGTGATAGATCAGATGTTTGCCATCCGGCGCCCATTGCGGGTACATCTCAATGATATCAGGTGTGTTCGTGATCTTCCATGATTGAGTCCCATCATAGGTGACGATCCAAATTTCTGAGGCAGTGTATTGCGTACCGTCATCTTCATCCATCATGTAGGCGAGTAACTGTCCATCGGGAGACCATTGAGGGGCGTGGGCAAGACCCAGATCGGAAATAATATTTCCTTTGAGATCTGATACGAAGGTTCCTTCTCCTGCTTTTGCATAAACCAGTTTATCATTTCCAGGAGAGATCTCTGACCAGATATAGTTGCCTTCCCCCTGCGGTGCGATCATGGAAACATGACCAGCCTGGAAGAGCTGTAAGGTCAGTTTGTCATTCAGGACTGTTGTATAGGCTTCCAGATTGGTTTCAAATTGCTCAGTGACACCATTCAGGATGGTAAGAGATTCGTCAGATAGATAAATCAACCTGCCATTTTTCATGTTCGCCGGAGAAATGAACCGCGCTCCCTGAGTGATCTGATGAATCCCTCTGGAGTCAGCTTTATAAAGAGACGTAAATTTCCTGCCCTGCTGATACGCATCGTAGCGGAAGATGATCGAGCCATCTTTCAGGCTGCGGGGCTGGAACCCGGCACCCTGCGAATCTGTAATCTGTACAAGTTCTTCGGATGATCTATTAAAGACCCAGAGACCGGAATAAGCAATTTGAGTGATTAAAACAGATCCACCCCCGGCGGTATACACAGGAAAGTAAAAAGGTGTGGTGGAGCCATCAAGAATCACCCTGGTCTGCTCAACACGGATGTCTTTTGCCAGAAGACTTGAGGCTAATATCAGAAGCAGAATGAATGGTTTCGTATTCAAATTGTCACTTCCCTGGGAGTGCTTATCGCAATCCCACAACTTATTAATTTCGTATCACGGATGGACCGTCTACACTCAAAAGCGCTTAAACATAGTGCTCGATGGGCTGGAATCATGTGATCTGGCATAAATAGCCCGGCCTCTGCTACTTCAGCACCATTACCTTTCGAGTTCTGGATAGACCGTTGGATTCAAGCGAGATCAGATAAACACCTGATGACACAT
>CAZVSF010000317.1:0-3261 GCA_964630195.1 uncultured Lentisphaeria bacterium | reverse complement strand
TGCTTCCGTTCTTGTCTGATCATTTTGGCAATCCCAGTAGTCCTCATTTTTATGGAGCTAATGCCCGCACGGCTGTTGAAAGGGCCAGATCGCAAGTTGCCACCATGCTGGGATGTACTCCTGCTGAAATCATTTTCACCAGCGGTGGAACAGAATCCAATAATCTAGCCATTAGAGGTGCAGCCTTTTCGAGAAGGCAGATGGGGCGGCATATTCTTATTTCTTCTATTGAACACCCGGCAGTTTATGAAGTTTGTGAAGCATTGTCTAAAGAAGGTTTCGAAATAACCCGTTTGCCTGTGGATCAGTTTGGCTGGCTCAACCCGGAGGATCTCAGGAAAAGCATTCGCCCGGATACCATCTTGATTTCAGTGATGCATGCCAACAATGAAATCGGCACCATTCAGGACATTGCTGCCTTGTCGGAAATTGCCCTGGAACATGAGATCTTGTTCCATACTGATGCTGCTCAATCGATTGGCAAAACGAGGGTTAAAGTAGACGAGCTGGGCGTTGATTTATTGTCGGTAGCTGGTCATAAATTATATGCTCCCAAAGGGATTGGCGCCTTATACATTCGCAAGGGGGTTAAACTCTGGAAGGTCCTACATGGTGCTGATCATGAACAAAACAAGAGACCCGGCACCGAGAATGTTCTGGAAATTGTGGGATTGGGTAAGGCGTGTGAGTTGGTCGAAAAACACCTTGATAGCTATGTCAAGCACCTGCAAAGCACTCGTGATTTGCTTCAAAATCTGTTGACAGAAGGAAGAACGGATGTCAGGGTAAACGGACATCCCGTTAGGCGATTGGCAAATACCTTGAGCATCTCATTTAAAGGGTTGGATGCAAGCATGTTGTTATTGGCTTTTGATCGGGTAGCTGCCTCTGCAGGGGCTGCTTGTCATAGTGAGGACATGGATGACAGTCCAGTGCTGGCTGCGATCGGTTTACCTGGTGAATGGGCGATGGGGACCATTCGATTTTCAACCGGCCGAAGCAGCACAAAAGATGAAATGCAACAGGCCGCAAATCACATCAATGGGGTACTTTCGACATTTGACAGGACGGAAGAACTTCCAATCGTTGATGAATTAAAAGAATTTAAGCTGACTCATTTTACCCACGGATTGGGATGCGCCTGCAAATTGAGACCGCAAGACCTGGAGGAGGTTCTGAAGGGTATCAAACCGGCAGCCTCTCCTTCAGTGCTGGTGGGGCCAGAGACTTCTGATGACGCTGCAGTGTTCAAATTAAGGGATGATCTGGCGCTGGTGCAAACGGTCGACTTTTTTACCCCGGTGGTTGATGACCCCTACCTTTTTGGCGCCATCGCTGCAGCAAATGCCTTAAGTGATATTTACGCTATGGGAGCTGATCCCGTTTTTGCACTGAATGTAGTGGGATTTCCAGCCAAACGACTTCCCCTGAGGGTACTAAAAGATATTTTAGCAGGTGCAAGTGATAAAGCTGCAGAAGCAGGTATTCCGGTTTTGGGAGGTCATTCGATAGAAGATAATGAGCCCAAATTCGGAATGGTTGTAAACGGCACAGTCCATCCCGACAGGATATGGAGGAATCATGGAGCCAAACCTGGCGACAGGTTGATACTGACCAAACCGATTGGACTTGGGATCTTAACAACTGCCCTAAAACGGGGATTATTGGGACAAGAAAAAATCGATGAAGTACATGAGATCATGGGGCAATTGAACCGACAAGTGGCCAGGATAATGAAAGAATTCATAGTTAATGCCTGTACCGATATTACAGGTTTTGGTTTGCTTGGGCACCTTTCTGAAATGACGAGGGCAAGCAGTGTTTCTGCGGACCTGGTTTACGATCAGGTTCCTGTGATCGAAGGCGTTGCTGAACTGGTTGCAGCAGGGATTGTGCCAGGCGGAACGAGAAATAATCTGAGTTTCACCCAAGATGAGATAGATTTTGGAGCTTGCACCGAAGTAATGAAACTTATTTTGGCGGATGCTCAAACTTCGGGTGGACTCTTATTATCTTTGCCAGAAGGGCAATTGAATGAAGTAAGGAATCGTTTTAACAGCCAAAAGATTGCTTGCTGGGAAATTGGACGAGTTGGCAAACGTCGAGCAAAAATGATCAAGATTTTAACCAAAGAATAGACAAGGGGACAAAAGGATGAAAAGGGTTTTAACACTCACAATGTGCATTGCGGCTTGTGGATTAGCAGGTCTTTCAGCACAAAGTTATCTATATATCATTAATCCGCAGGGATCCTGGTATAACTATCCGGGAAACATAGATGAGGCTACATTGTCGGTAAAACCATCCGGGACCTATTTCGAATATGGCTTGTATCTCACTTTATCTACTGATGAATCTGGCTATAGTGGGGATGTCCAACTAGAATCTGTTTTGGAGTTTAGCTTACCAAAAGGCTCAATTGTTCTGGATAGTTGGCTGTGGGTAGGTGAAGAAATCGTGCAGGGGAAAATTGTAGATAAATGGACCGCCTCTGATATTTATGAAGGGATTGTGGAACGAAGAAGGGATCCATCCATTCTAACAAAGATCTGGGACGACCGCTATCAACTGAGAGTGTATCCGATCAAACCCGGTGAGCAAAGGAAGATCAAGCTGACCTATCTGGTGCCATCCAAATGGACCAATGGGAAGGCGATGGCAACTTTACCAACTGATATTTTGAAAGCCTCGGTAAATGTACCTTCGTTGTACACACTGGTTTGGCCCGTCGAAGGTTGGGGTATGCCAGAGATCCCAGAGGTTTCAGGGGTTGATTTCAAACCCTTGCATGATCAGGAGTTTGGTAATTATTATCGCTATGACCTGGGGCCTGAGTCGTTTGGCAGTGGCACTACCATCCGAATGGCTGCGCCAGTAAGCAATGGAGTTTACCTGGGTATTGCAGGTGAAAAAGATGGTGAGCAGGTTTATCAGATGGCAGTTGATTTCAGGCAGTTTGTGGAGGTAAGCAATCACCGAAAGGTAGCGGTTTTAATCGATTATGAGCCTGGAAATTCGGTCATCACTCGATCGCAATTTTTTACAAATTTGCAGGCTTACCTCGAGGCAAATTATTCACCGCAGGACTCGTTTAATTTGTTTTATTCACGCTATAATATTGAGCGTTTTGCTACTGAATGGACTCCAATGACCAGCGCAAAGCTTGATCTGGCATTTGAACCACTCAGAGAAGGATTTTTAACATTGTACAGCAATCTTCCCGGTCTTCTGGCAAGCGGAATTGAATTCTTAGAAAACATG
>CAZVSF010000316.1:0-3285 GCA_964630195.1 uncultured Lentisphaeria bacterium | reverse complement strand
CATTACGCGCCACCCGCTATGCGCTCTGCGCTCTGCGCCTGATACTCCGGCACAACTTTCTTTAACTCCTCCCGAATCCCCTCCCCATCACAAGCCTCAGCCAACCTCACCAACCTCTTAATATGCTTCCTCATCTTCTTCAACGTTAACTCCTCCCCACCCTGCGCCCTGTTTACCCCGTGAAATGCCCTATTCTTTTCTATTTCACTGGGGGGCTCCTTGCCCCGTGAAATTGACGCAGTCACAGCCTGGCGGGTTAAATTGACGGAGTCATAGCGTGTAGCATTTAACTTATCGGAGCGTATTTCACTGGGGTTCGCTTTGAGCACCATAATCTCTTCATGCTCCGTCTTCTGAATCACCTCCCCTTCAGTTATCAACTCCTCAAACAGCTTCTCCCCGGGTCTCAGTCCAATCTCCTTTATCTCAATCTCCACATCAGGCTCAAAACCGGACAACCGAATCAGATCCCGGGCCATATCCGCAATCCGAATCGGTGTACCCATCTTCAAAATGAAGATCTCTCCTCCCTTACCGATTGCGCCCGCCTGAAGGATAAGCTTGGATGCCTCGGGAACGCTCATGAAATATCTCACAACATCACGATGGGTCAGTGTCACTGGGCCACCCCTTTCAATCTGCTTTCGAAACAGAAGAACCACACTGCCGGCACTGTAAACCACATTCCCAAACCTGACGCACATGTTACGAGCGCCAAACTCCACGGCATAAACCTGCGCCAATATTTCACAGACCCTTTTTGAGGCTCCCATGACATTGGTCGGCCGTACCGCCTTATCCGTGGATACGACAACACACCGATCCACACCGTTTTTAGAACAAAAATCCAAAATGGTCTGCGTCCCGACGATGTTGTTAATCACCGCCTCCCACGGGTGGATCTCCATCATCGGGACATGCTTATATGCTGCAGCATGAAAAACCACCTGAGGCTCATACTGATCAAACACCCGTTTCATAACATGCTCGTTTTGGACAAAAGAGGGGATGGACACAATCTCTGTTTCCGGAAACCTTGTCTGGAGATCCAGCTCAGCGTCATACAGACCCGACTCATCCTTATCCACCAATACCAGTTGCCTCGGCTGAAATCTAATAATCTGTCTGTGCAGTTCCGACCCGATGGAACCCACCCCGCCGGTAACCATGACCCGCTTCCCGGTCAGATATCCCCCGATCTGTTTGATGTTCAGCTTTACCTGTTTTCTGCCTAATAGGTCCTCATAGCGGATCTTTCGAATACTGCTCACCGAGACTTTCCCCTCTATCAATTCACCAACCCCAGGGATTATCTTGTAGGGAATGCCCGTTGCCTCACAGAGACTTATGATTCGTCTCATTTCATTGGCCGAAATCGCTGAAATAGCAATAATTATCTCATCAATTTCTTTCTTCTCTGAAATGATTTTTATTTCACCGCATGAACCCAAGACAGGGACCCCATGGATGGTCTGATGAAGCTTACGTGCATCATCATCAATAAGACCCACCACTTGGTATTGGATCTCCGGGTTGTCCCTGATCTCCCTAATGAGCTTCTCTCCAGCAGATCCTGCACCCACAACTAACAATCTGTCCCCCACTTCTTTTCTCTTCGATAATAACGGTAGTTTAAATCGGCTATTCTCAGAGCTCAACAAAAGCCGAATTGCAACCCGCACGCCTCCCAAAAACATAAACGTCAACAAAAGATCAATAGCAAATACACTGCGCGGAAACCCCACAAACCTAACCCAGATCACCAGCACTGAGACAATAATGGCAGAACTGGCAATACACCCCTTGACCAGATTCCCCAGGTCATATACGCCTGTATAGCGCCACATGCCTTTGTAAAGGTCAAAAAAGAGAAAACAGATCAATTTCAACGGAACAATCCAAATGATCGTATTGGTCCACTGGTACATAGAAGCAGCCGGGATGTCGCCGTCAAAACGTAGATAGTAGGCAAGAAAATAGGCCAAGGCGACAAGGACTATATCCCCCAAAAACATGATCCAAAAATTTCGGTTTTTCAGTCTATAGAGCATGCCTTCTACCCACAAAAACCTCTTGGAAATCCATAGCCTCAAAAAATTACAAATTCAGGCTTTTCAATCGCCTCAAGAACGTCAAAATAGTAACTGGCCCAAATTATCATGGTTTTCAGTAATATGAAACCATCTTTCATAGTTCAAGCGAATCGGCATACCATGAATTGAATAAGTTATTCCAATACCTACTCTTGCCCCAAACCTTCTTACCCCCCTCCTTTGTACCTTTCTGTTAAAAATCTTTGGACAAATGGGCGTCAGTCCACACACGGTGCAGACATGATCGGCTTATTCCCTGTGACACTTGCCTATGATTTCAATGATACGATCCAAATCTTCTTCGGTCATCGCGGTCCCGGACGGCAAACACAAACCGCGCTGGAATAGATCCTCGGAGACAGCTCCACCGATTATGCGAGCTTTGTAGCGCTTTTTTCCAGTCTTTCGTTTTTTATTTTCAATTTCCGGGATACCAGTATCAAAAACAGGCTGCAGATGCATCGGTTTCCACACCGGCCTCGCCTCAATATTTTCAGCTTCCAAGGCCAATCTTAGCGTCTCCCAGTCTGCTCCAAATTCTTAAGGCGTTATCAGAACCACAGTTAACCACCGATTCGACCTGCTCCATGGCGCTTCAGGCATAAATTCAATTCCTGGCAAATTCTCCAAAGCCAACCGATAATATTCAAATATCTCCCTTTTCCTCTTCACTCTCTCATCAAGGACTTTTAGCTGTACATGCCCGATGGCCGCCAGGATGTTGCTCATGCGGTAATTGAATCCAATTTCCTCATGCTCATAGTGGGGGAAATCCTCCCGAGCCTGCTGAGAAAGCTTGCGTGCGTGATCAATGAGTTCTTTGTTATCCGACGCCAACATACCCCCACCCGAAGTGGTGATAATCTTATTCCCGTTAAATGAAAAAACCGCTGCCTTCGCCCCAACACCCGCATGCATCCACTTCCCAGCTTCCCCACCTCCCCGCTTCCCAGCCATATTTTGCTTCGTAAAATATTTGGCTCCCATCGCCTCTGCCGCATCCGCTACTACCGTCACTCCATATTCCTTGCAAATCTTCAGAATTTTCTCATAATCAAAACATTGCCCATACAAATCAGTCGGTACCACCGCTTTAGGCAATTCTCTCTGCCTTTTGCAAGATTCCAGCTCTCCCGCCAGCAAATCAGGATCCATGTTCCAGGATTTTCGATCGCAATCGATAAAAACCGGT
>CAZVSF010000315.1:0-3294 GCA_964630195.1 uncultured Lentisphaeria bacterium | reverse complement strand
CAACGGATTTTACCATTTCTTGCTATTGTTTTCTGCAATTTTCAGGTCAGTAAAAGTTATTCTTTTGTTTAATCTTGACTTTTTTGTACAATATGCTTTACTTGTTGCGATTATGAATGGGAAAGCTAAAAATATGACTGGCAATACTGATGAAAATCTTACCATGAATGATGAACAACAAACCATAAAAAATATCACAGATCAAGAGTACAAATACGGCTTTTTTACCGATATTGAAATGGGAGAATTCCCCAAAGGTCTTGATGAAAATATTGTCAGGATGATATCGGCTAAAAAGAAAGAGCCTGAGTTTATGACGGAGTGGCGTCTTAAGGCTTACCGTCACTGGCGAAAACAGTCCGAACCAAAGTGGCCAAAACTAAAATATTCTGAGGTCGATTATGATGACCTTTTCTACTATGCCGCTCCAAAAAAGGATGCCCCAAAAAGTCTTGACGACGTTGATCCGGAGCTGCTGGCAACATTTGATAAACTGGGTGTTCCCCTTGAAGAGCGTGAATTGCTCGCCGGCGTAGCTGTGGATGCTGTCATTGATAGCGTTTCAGTCGCCACCACATTTAAAGGTAAATTGGGCGAACTGGGTATCATATTTTGTCCCATCAGTGAAGCCATCCAGGACCATCCAGAACTTGTAAAAAAATATTTAGGGACAGTGGTTCCCTACACAGATAATTTTTACGCCACACTGAACTCAGCAGTCTTCAGTGATGGTAGTTTTGTCTACATCCCCCCTGGCGTGCATTGTCCCATGGAGCTTTCCAGCTATTTCAGGATCAATGCGTCCAAAACGGGTCAATTTGAACGCACGCTTATCGTTGCTGACAAGGGAAGTTATGTAAGTTACCTGGAGGGCTGCACCGCTCCCATGCGTGATGAAAATCAATTACACGCTGCCGTCGTAGAGCTTATTGCCCTGGAAGATGCAGAGATCAAGTATTCCACGGTTCAAAATTGGTATGCTGGTAACAAAGAGGGTGTCGGCGGGATCTTTAATTTTGTCACGAAACGTGGACTCTGTGCGGGGAAAAATTCAAAAATATCATGGACACAGGTTGAGACGGGTTCTGCAATCACCTGGAAATATCCCAGTTGTATTCTGAAAGGCGACCATTCCGTCGGTGAGTTTTATTCGGTAGCTTTGACGAATAATCACCAGCAGGCGGATACGGGTACCAAGATGGTTCATCTCGGGAAAGACACACGCAGTCTGATCATCTCAAAAGGAATTTCCGCAGGAAAGAGCAGCAACGCTTATCGGGGATTGGTCAAGGTGAACGGCAAGGCGGAAAACGCCAGAAATTATTCGCAGTGTGATTCACTGCTCATCGGGGATCAGTGTGGTGCACACACCTATCCTTATCTGGAGATCGAAAATCCAACTGCTCAAGTTGAGCATGAGGCTACCACCTCAAAAGTATCCGAAGATCAAATATTTTATTTAAATCAGCGGGGAATTTCCACCGAGGACGCTGTAGGAATGATTGTGTCTGGCTATGCCAGAGAAGTATTTCAGCAGCTACCCATGGAATTTGCTGTAGAAGCCCAGGCATTGATGTCTGTGAGCCTTGAAGGCTCAGTAGGCTAGAACGTTTTAGGAGAAATTTAGTAGATGTTATCCATCAAGAATTTACAGGTATCAGTCGAAGACAAACCGATTTTAAAAGGTCTGAATCTTGAAGTAAAGGCTGGAGAGATTCACGCGATCATGGGTCCCAATGGCTCAGGTAAAAGTACTCTGGCACATGTTCTTTCAGGACGTGAAGGGTATCGCGTGGATGCTGGCTCAGCACATTATAAAGGTCTTGACCTATTTGACATGGCCCCTGAAATTCGGGCCAGGGAAGGCATGTTCTTAGCATTCCAGTATCCCATTGAGATTCCAGGGGTCAACAATACCTCCTTCCTAAAAAAAGCACTCAATGAGATCCGCAAGCACCAAGGTGAAGAAGAATTGGATGCCATTGATTTTCTGAGCCTCATCAAAAAGCAGATGACCCTGGTAGAAATGAAGGAAGATCTACTCAAAAGACCGGTGAATCAGGGATTCTCAGGGGGTGAAAAGAAGCGGAACGAAATTTTGCAAATGGCTGTCTTAAATCCTACGCTGGCAATTCTTGATGAAACTGATTCAGGTCTGGATATCGATGCCCTGCGTATTGTAGCAGGTGGTGTAAACAAGTTACGTTCTGAGGATAATGCATTTGTCGTGATAACACACTATCAGCGACTGTTGGATTATATCGTCCCTGATTTTGTTCACGTTTTGTCGGACGGTCGCATAATTAAATCAGGGAAAAAAGACTTGGCCCTTGAGCTCGAAGAGCGTGGTTATGACTGGCTGCTGGAGAAAGCCAGTTCAAATGTTTAATTGGGGATACTTAAGTGGCAGAATTAGACAATAAATTTTCTAGCTGGGTAAATCAGCAGGTTGATGCGGATGCTCGCTATGCATTTTCTGAGGCGGTGAGATCGCCCTCCATAAAGAGACTTCGTGAAGCTGTTTTTCCTTCACGTAAAGATGAGGAATGGAGATACACACCCCTCAAAGAACTGCTTGAATCAAACCCAGAGATCCTCAACAAGGCAAATGTCGCAACAGAATTTATTGAGGATCTGAAGCAAGCGGTCCCTGGAGCCCAATCCGTTGTCTTTGTCAATGGTGAATATTCCTCGGAATATTCAGACGAAGCATCAGCTGAAGAAATGGCGGGCGTACAGGTTTCAAAGCTATCCCAGCTATCCGATGATTCCCTCCATCGCGCTGAGGAGACCATCAAGCAGTCTTCCCTCACTGATGATAACATCTTCCAACATATTGCCCTGGGATTGGGCCAAAACGGACTTTTTATCGAAGTGGATAAAAATGTAGAGAGCAAAATTCCGCTACACATTTTACATGTTGCCACCACGGGAACAGCTGCCTCATTTAACAATCCAATACATCTTATTCGATTGTCAGAAAACAGTCATTTCACCATTGTTGAGCAGTTCGCCTCGGTTGGCCAGGGGAAGGTCATTACAATTCCTGCAAGCTATATTCATGTTGAAGAGGGTGCGCAACTTGACTATTACAAGGTTGGCAATGAGAATGCCCGAACAAATCATGTTTCAAACAGTTCTGCCACAGTAGCACCCTCTGCCACCCTGAGGAGCCATCAATATTTGTTGGGATCAGGACTTACGCGTTCAAACCTGGAAATAAAATTTGCAGGATCAGACGCAGAGGCTGTCTTGCGAGGCGTATATCTTGGTGATGAACAACAGCATCTGGAT
>CAZVSF010000314.1:0-3303 GCA_964630195.1 uncultured Lentisphaeria bacterium | reverse complement strand
GATGGTCAAGTCCTGGCAGAACCTGTGTTGGTGAGCATGCCAGCACTGGAAAAGGATCAGGCAATTTACCTCAAGGATACACAAGGTGGTTATGTGGAATTGCCATCTGTTTCTGATGGTGACAGGGTGAGTGCGTGGACGGCCAGTATGGGAGCTTTCAAATTGGGTCCACGAACCATTATAGTTCCAGAGAAGAGTCAGTTGTCGCAGAACTATCCAAATCCATTTAACCCCACAACGACCATTGAATTTGATATTGGTTTCCTGGATGGCCTGAATCAGGATATATCATTCAGTATTTATAATATTCGTGGTCAGGAAGTTAGAACCCTGATGGAGACCCAGATGCAACCGGGAAGTTATTCCGTCGTCTGGAATGGTCTCGATGATCAGGGGATGCAGGTGAGTAGCGGCATTTACTTTGCCCGATTAATGACAGGCAAGGGTTATGTTAAAACTGTCAAAATGCTGGTTCTCAGGTAGGAGGAATGGAGATGAATAAAATGAAATGGTTGTTCGCATTGATCCTCCTGATAGGCTTCTATGGTTGCCGTGAAAAAATTGATCCTCAGGTGGATGATTTTGTAGAATATGGTTGGACCCTGTATGCTGAACGTGACTTTGAAGGAGCGCTTGCGCACTTCGTTGAGGGCATTGCCATGGATTCCCAATATATTGATGGCTATAATGGCGCTGGCTGGTGCTATGTGGAATTTAACAAGCCAGATACGGCCATTATTTTCTTTAACAACGGTCTGGATCTGATCACCATTGATAGCAGCCAGGTCCGCTTCGAGATGTTAGCCGGTATTGCCTTGAGTTACCATGTCTCAGGCGACTATACCCGGGCTATTTCAAGAGGTGAGGAGCTCATACAGTTCCGGCCCGTCTTTGAGTTCTCACATAATTGGCGCATAGACTATGCTGAAATAACGCTCATGCTGGCTTCTGCAAATTATGCCTCTGGTGATTTTGCTGCTGCTTTGGAGTGGGTCCAGGATCTGGATGAAACGTTTGACGTCGATATCTCCACGAATGAGGGCAGGGCAGAGCTCATTAAAAAGATCGAGACATTGCAGGATTTATAGCTATTTTGGTTTAACCAGTCGGAGTTAATGCATTCATAAGATGGGAAAAATGATGAGATCACCGAAAATATTTATAACCCTTGTGCTGATATCACTGTTTGTATGGAATTGTTCTTCCAACGCAGCCAATACGGAAGTGGATCAAAAACTCAAAACCCTTTTTGATAAGAATGAGAAGTTCCAGCAGATGGCCATCAAGAAGATTCAGTCTCTTGAAAAAAATGTTGCCACCCTCAAAAAGAATCAGGCCAAGCTTGGAAAGCAGATTCCTGTTCTTGTAAAGCAGATCAAGATTCTCAAAAGAGCAGTTGATTCGGGAGGGCAGGGCATGCC
Organism: uncultured Lentisphaeria bacterium; assembly: GCA_964630195.1. GTDB lineage: Bacteria > Fidelibacterota > UBA8477 > UBA8477 > JABMPR01 > JABMPR01. Next base: position 1,882 of record CAZVSF010000314.1, on the reverse strand, counting down.
ACCTGGAATGGTCGCCCAATTGGACTCTATTGTGCTTAACCTGGAAAATATGGAACGCGAACTGGCTCTGGTCAAAGAATATGGACCGACTGCATCAATTGGGAATGCCAGTACTAATCAGGACCCGCCAATCTTGATCAAGGGGTCTGACCAGGAGCGTATTTATCGCCAGTATGGTGATCCCATAGAAAGGTATATCGTTGATGATAAGAACCAGGTCTGGCTCTACGACAATGGTGTTGCTGTGTTTGATATGAATGGACGGATCGTTTCTATCGAATTTAAATAATTGCTACATGCCTTATGCAGAAAGCCTCACAGTTACTGTGGGGCTTTTTTTTAGACAAAAATGCATGATTATCTTGATATACACCTTTTGTACACCTATATTGAATCCATGGAAAAGAATGAATGGAGAAGTGGAGGATATATGAATCAGGGATATGGAAAATCAGAGCATGTGGAACAGTTGATCCAGCATGCCATCGAAGTCTTTGATCTTGTTGAAATAGTTCCTGCTGCAAAGGTAGCGCGGTCACTTAATCGTCAATATCTCAACCCTGATGTTGCACTTGAGTCTGCAAGGTATGGCAAGGTGGGAATAGAGAGAGAAAGAGCTTTAGCGCTGAATAATAGAGTGTGCTAAATGGCTTTCCTTAAGGTGTGGGTGCATATGGTCTGGACGACTAAGAGTCGAATGTCTTATCTAAAGAGATCGGTACGACCATCCGTGTTTTATTGCGACAGGGGTAGGGGTATGAGGTTTGGACTAAAGCCCGCTTGCGCGATTGAGCGTTATGCCCCCGCCCTAACGGACGGGGTAAGTACTTATTGCACAATTCTCCCGCCTCTTAAAGCTGAAATCAATTACCCCGGCATTTATGCCGGGGGTCAAAAAAAGTATAGAGCTAAAGGGACTTTAGTCCCAGGGACACAAAAATGCTAACCAAAAAGCAACGCGAGCTTTATGAATATATCTCACGATTTATTCAGAGTCATCAAATGGCGCCGACTATCTCTGAGATTCGCAAATTCTTTGGATTGAATTCCAATTTTTCTATTCAGAAGAAACTGAACATTCTACATGAGAGAGGTTATATCAGTTTTGATAAAAGTAATACTGCCCGCAATATCCGGCTCACCGGTATGGTGGGAGAGACCGTTGTCCTGGATATTTTGGGAATGGTCACTGCCGGTATCCCCATTGAGGCGATTGAAATTCCTGAGCCGGTGGAAGTGCCGCGCTACCTCCTCAAGGGCACCAGTAATTTTGCATTGCGGGTGCGTGGAGACTCTATGATGGATGCCAATATTGAAGATGGCGATGTCATCATTGTGAAGCCTCAACCCAAGGCCGAAAGCGGTCAGATAGTAGTTGCCACTATTAATGGAGAGGCCACAGTTAAAAAGTTGGATCTGCATCCTGGCGGTGTCACGCTGCGTCCTTGCAACAGTTCCGGACAGTATCAGCCCATTCAGGTGGCAGACGATGATGAATTTGCCCTCAAGGGTGTTGTTGTCGGCCTGTTAAGACAGTACCAGGCATAGAAAAGAATACTGAATACTGAATATCGAATATTGAATAAAGAAGGGAGTGTGAGAGAATAAATATGAAAACAGGAAAATATGATCTTGAAGATCGGTTGATTAAGTATGCGATTGAAACCCTCACGCTAGTCGAGCACCTCCCTGCAATGAGTTCAGGAAAGCACATTGGACAACAGCTTTTGCGCTCTGGAACGGCTCCCGCTGCTCTATATGGTGAAGCACAGAGTGCTGAATCACGGAAAGACTTCATACATAAAATGAACATTGCATTGAAAGGATTACGTGAGAGCCATGTATGGCTCGAGCTCAGTGAGTGTGTATCTCGTGTTGTTTC
>CAZVSF010000313.1:0-3331 GCA_964630195.1 uncultured Lentisphaeria bacterium | reverse complement strand
ATCACATCATCCACCCTTCCGAGGATCCTGTAATAGCCGTCTTCATCCCGTTTAACCCCATCACCAGTAAAATAGAGGTTTTCGAACATGGAGAAATAAGTACTCTTAAATCGGTCATGGTCTTTATATACAGTTCTCAGCATACCGGGCCAGGGATACTTAATGCACAAATTACCCTGAACGCTTTTATCGGATAACTCCTTTCCCTGATCATCCACTATCATTGGTTGTATACCAGGCAGTGGAAGTGTGGCGAATGAAGGTTTCGTTGGTATAATTCCAGCCAGCGGACTGATGGCAATTCCCCCAGTTTCGGTTTGCCACCATGTATCGACAATGGGACATTTATTTTGTCCCACATGATCATGGTACCAGTGCCAGGCCTCTTCGTTGATTGGCTCCCCTACAGTGCCGAGAACTTTCAATGAATCCATTTTTTTACCTTCAATATATTCTTGTCCCAATGAAATTAGTGATCGGATTGCGGTTGGGGCTGTATAGAACTGTTGCACCTTGTACTTGTTGACCACGTCCCAATAGCGACCTGCATCAGGATAGGTTGGGATACCTTCAAACATCAGGCTGGTTGCTCCGCACAATAAGGGTCCATAAACGATATAGGAATGGCCGGTGATCCAGCCAATATCGGCGGAACAGAAATAGATGTCACCATCAGAATACTGGAAGACATTTTTAAAAGTATAGGCAGAATAGACCATATAGCCACCGATGGTATGGACAATCCCCTTGGGCTTATCTGTTGAGCCGGAAGTATACAGGATGAACAGCATGTCTTCAGCATCCATAACCTCTGGAAGGTTCTCCTGCTCAGCTGACTGCATTAAATCGTGCCACCAATGATCTCTTCCGTTTACAATATTTACAGGGTTTCCGGTTCTTTGAACCAGCACTACATGTTCAACTGTTGGACAGGTTTCCAGGGCCTCGTCCACAATTTGCTTGATCGGAATGATTTTGGTCCCACGACAGCCCTCATCTGAGGTCAGAACAATTGTTGCTTCAGCATCTATAATTCTGTCAGCCAAGCTATTGGCGGAAAATCCTGCAAATACAACCGAGTGTACTGCCCCAATCCTGGCACAAGCAAGCATGGATACCACCAACTCAGGAATCATAGGCATATAAATGGCTACCCGATCACCTTTTTCTATTCCAAGGCTTTTCAAAACATTCGCAAATTTCCTGACTTCATTATAAAGTTGGTTGTAGGTCAAGACCCGGTTTTCATCAGTGGGCTCATTTGGTTCCCATATGATGGCAGCTTGATCACCTCGTGTAAAAAGATGGCGTTCGAGAATGTTCTCGGTGATGTTTAATTTGCCATTAATGAACCATTTAATTGAAGGGATTTTGAAATCCCATTCAAGGATTTTGTCCCATTTTTTACGCCAGTAGAAAGTTTCGGCGATTTGACTCCAGAAGTCTTTAGGATTGGCCAGGCTTTTTTGGTATTCGTGGATATAGCCTGCAAGTGTTGCAATTTTTGTAAACATAGGCGCACAAATTAGCTTAAAGTATCAGGTACATTTTGAACAGATAAACTCCATCTTTGTTCAGGAGCTTGGTTTGTTTTAGGTGCTCTAATATAAGATAAAACTGGCGGGCTGATATGCTTTCAGTACTACCTTGATTTCATTTTTATAAATTTCTTGCAGATTTCCACTTTTTTCACCTCTGAGATTGCAGGGTTGAGCTTTCGTGAATTGGGGCTCCTGCCTCCAATCCCACTTGCTACTTTTGCCACGAGTGGAGCTCTGAATTCATTCACCGGAGTAATAAGCGACTTCTCAGCATCATATTCATCCACAAACCAAAGGTAATATTTGGTACTCCAGGAGCCTTCTATCCATTCCGTAAAGTTCGTACTCCACTGATTGTTGTAGAGATTGAAAAAGACATTGGCCTGCGCAGGAATATAGTTCGTGGAGTACTTCCAAAGACCTGGCCGCCCGAGACTTATCGCAGGAACATCTGGCGAAATCTTTGTCGTAGGCCCAAATTCCGGAAGAACCATGAGACATCGCCAGACCAAAAGTATGTTCATCAAACAACATAGTTTTTTCATATCCAGTAGCAACAATTTCCGACAAGTCCTGCTTTGGTCCACCCCATATTTCAAATTGAGTATCCAGTAGTTCGATTCCGGCCAGTTGGGTCTTAACCAGATGGTTGATTTTAACTTCTTTGGGCATGCCCCGGCTTTACGCGTCTTCCTATTACAACCGAGGGCTAGTGAATAAGATATAAGCTCGTCTGATTCCCATCGACCCAATTGCAACCATCCTTCGTGAACCTGCCTTGTTCCTCATAGCTGATGTAAACGTCTGTGCCCTTCCATTCCTTAACGGCGGTGGTACATCCGAATTCAATGGCATAAACGGTATTGTACTGGAGAGGGTATTCCATAACCTCTTTGAATCCTGGGGGTTGAGATTGTGGTGGACGGGTATCAATTGAAGTGCCGGCTGAATGACCGTAGAATCCTATGGGATGTGAATAAAAGATTGGTCTGAGGCCCAAGGCTAAGGCTTTTTGCGTTGCATTGGTTCCAATTTGATTTCCAGTTTGTCCCTGTTTGAATTCTCCCATTAATACTCCTGCCAGTTTTACCGCATTATCGAGTGCGTTTTGTATCCCCTTAGGAGCTGAATCTTCTCCAATGTGGCATACGTATGCATGCCATTGCATATCGGTACAGAGACGTAGGTATTTAATACCAACATCACAGTGGACCAAATCGCCCCGGCGTATTACATCTGGACTGTCTTTATATTTTTCAAGCAAATCAGGGTGCCGCTGAACATTAATTGTTGGAGGAAACCAGGTTTCAAGTCCCAGGCTGGTTATTCGGTCTCTGATCCACCATTCTACTTCATCAGTGGTTGTAATATCAGGCGTGATGACCCCATTGGAATAGAATTCTGCGATAATTTCGTGGGCGATGCCGCATAAATGACGGTACAGGCTCAGTTCTTCGGGACTACGGGTTTCGAGCCATCCAATGCACAGATTTTCAGCTGACATCAGACGCTGCTGGTATTTTTTATCAAGATTTGTAAGTAATTCCTCTTTTAGAGTGGCGCTCAATCCATCAGCTGATCGATGTAGTTTAGAAGTATTAATACCAATTGTCTGGGGATCCAGATCCTTAATCAAGGCATTGAGGCTTTCAAACTGCGTTTGGGATTTATCTTGCCAGGTTCCTCTGTACCACTTCCCCATTGATCCGCCTCCAGATAATCTTTCTACCGTGCCATCATTTTTCCGATGGAAAATCAAAATAGTTAATCGGCGTGCATGCATTGAAGGT
>CAZVSF010000312.1:0-3341 GCA_964630195.1 uncultured Lentisphaeria bacterium | reverse complement strand
TAGTGGTTTAGCAAACAGGGGGAGCGCGGGAGTGATCTTTGAAGTCATGTTGGGATGTGGCTACCCGAATCTCAATGATCATACATTCTGGAGAAAAAACGGGTGGGAACATACTTGAATTGGGTACTTCATGAAGATCCCCGAGATTCAAGTTAACGGGAAATCCCTTACAGAGTGGTTTGGTATCGAAGTGCTCCGGGTTATGGCATTGTGATGTACAATAGCCTGGATCGGCTTTTCCATAATAGTGCTTATGACCCAGGTGACCTACGGCCAGAAAGGAATAGATCAGCACAAAAGCTGATAACTGGATATTAATGTATTTGTGGATCTTGAGCATGTTAGCTTAAAATACCCCTATGGACAACCGTGTCAAGGTGATAAAAACAATCTCAAAAGCGGCCTTGCTTGAATTCAAGAATATTTCGGTGTTACAGTCCCAGAAATTGAATGGACATGCCACACAGGAGGATTGTAGCACCAGCAATAGCATGGGTATAACGTTCGAGTTTCTTCATGGGTATCATTTTAATCCCGTAGCTTGCCCCCAGAACGATGACCAACATGGTTCCAATGGTGGCAATGGAAAACACCAGAGTCACCAGCAGCAGTCCCAGGGTACTCCCTTCCGACGCAGGATACATAAGCAGTGGGATGAGTGACTCACACGGTCCAAACACAAAAATTATAAACAGAGCCCAGGGTGAAAAGAGTGCTTTGCCTTTCACCTTATGTTCATGACTATGTTCATCCACATGATCATGCAGGTGCTCGTGTTCACCCTCTTTGTGCAAGTGAACATGTACATGGGGTCGATTCCTTATGGCATGCAGAACGCCCCAGGCCGTATAGAGTAAACCCAGAACAATGAGCCCCCAGGCGGCCAGATCACCGCGAATAGATTCCAATGCTTCCACCTTGGCCAGCGCTAATCCAAGTGAGACACCGAGGAATCCGAGGACAACAGAACCACCTACATGTCCAACGCCACAAATGAAAGTAATAAGCGCTGTTTTGATCATGCTCCATTGACCAGATTTCGACATGGCAACAAAGGGGAGATAATGATCTGGACCTAAAACAGTATGAACAAAACCAATTGTAGCTGCGGCAGTAAGCAGGGTTGAAATATCATTTCCCATTTAGCAATATCCCCATTTTGAAAGTATTAAAATAATGAGAGCCGGCTCTATTACAATCCTGGATTTTATTCAAGAAAATTTTCTGGTTTTGATTTTTAAAAGTTCAGATACTGTGGGGGTTCTAAAAGGGGAAAATGTTCTCAAGTAATCTTGAAACTTTGACGCTCCTGAGGGGCAATACATCTGGTTGGGGATTTCCATTCAGTCAGGAGATCCTGGGCTGTTTTCAGTTTGGCATCAATATCGTCATCTCCCTGGTCGGGATCATGATGAATCATATGCAATTCTTTGACACCTGCGTCATGGGCTAACTTGGTGACCTGCGACACGGCAGAGTGGCCCCACTTCACTTTGGTGAGATATTCCTCATCTGTATAGGTGGTATCTGTTATGAGAATGTCCGTTCCTTTTATAAAGGAGGTCAATTTACTCCAGTAATTGGGGTTGTAGTCTCGGGACCCCTCAGGGAACAATTCGTTGTCAGTAACATAGCACACTGACCTCTGCTTGTATTCCAGGCGATATCCCAAACAGGTTCCCGGGTGGGAAAGCAGCATCGTTTTCACCAGAATATCGTTGACCTTGAATTCTTCTTCTCTCAGGTCTTTGAAATAGGTACGGGCAGCAAATTCTTTTATTCGGATTGGGAAATACACACCATCCATTTGGGCTGAGATGAGTTCACGCATGGTGACGCTGCCATGGGAGGCTCCGAAGACCTCAAACTCATTGCCAGGTATGTATAGAGGAACAAAAAAGGGCAAGGCATTGATGTGATCCCAGTGGGGGTGGGAAATAAAAATTTTGGCATGCATCCCGGAAATATTTTGGCTCATCAAATGGTCGGATAATGATTTTATACCTGAGCCGGCATCAAATATGAACAGATTGTCTTTGGGAAACTGGATGGAAACACACATGGTGTTACCACCATAGCGGAGTGATTTTTCACCTGGCACAGGTAAGGTTCCACGAACACCCCAATACGTGACCTCTACTTTTTCCTCAATAATAGCCTGCAACTTTTCAACAAACTCATCTGTAACCAGTGGTTTTGTCAGATAACCGTCTGCACCAAATGAAAAGGCCCGCTTCTGATCCTGCTCATAAGATTTGCCAGAAAAGATGACAATTTTCATTTTTTCCAGCTCTGCTTTTTCCCTGAGCAGACGACACAAATCCAAACCGTCCATTTCAGGCATCATCAAATCAAGGATGGCAAGATCAGGTTTATCTTCTATAATTTCGATAAGCGCTTGCTTGCTGGATGTGCTGGTTTTGACCCTGGCACCAAAATCCTCAAGCAGTGCTTTGACTACTGTGAGTACATCAGGGTCATCATCCACCACATGAATATTTAGATCTTTAAGTATGGACATTGGTTCAACTTAATTTTATCGTCATTTAAGCGCTAGCTATTTATTCATCTCCAATGCTCCATTCATCCAAATATTTTAAGCTTAGGTACGATGGCTGTGTGTGCATTTGGTCTTGTCGCCATTGGGTCGCGGGATATCTTTACTCAAGAATCTTCAAACATTGAATATGAGCAGGAAAGTACATGATTGATCATATCGCCACATTTGCCCTCATTCTGGGTCTTGAGCTTGTTCTTGGTATCGATAATATTTTGGTGATATCCATCATGGTAGCTCGGGTTGAGGAAGCTCGAAGAGAGCGGGCACGCTTTTTGGGACTCCTTTTTGCTCTCATTCTGCGAATCGCAATCCTGGCACTCTTGCTGGCTATCACCGGTATCAAGCAATCCATTATTTTCGGATTATCAGTCCGCGATCTGGTCATGCTTCTAGGGGGTATGTTTCTGCTGTGGAAAGCCATCCGGGAAATTCATCATACTGTGGAAATTATCGAAGATAGTGAGGCACAACGCAAGGACGGCTCAGCAAAGTTTACCAGGGCAGTCAGGGACATTGTGCTATTGGATGTAGTTTTCTCACTTGATTCTGTCATCACAGCCATAGGACTCACCCGTGAATTCTGGGTGATCATCCCGGCAGTGATCCTGTCCTTCCTGGCCATCCTTACATTTGCCAAACCCATTGGAGAATATATCCTGGCCAGACCCTCCCTGAAAATCCTGGCGCTCTCTTTTCTCGTCACCATCGGTGTGACCTTATTTATGGAAGGGCTCCACCAACATGTACCCAGAACCCTGATTTACCTCCCCATGGGCTTTGC
>CAZVSF010000311.1:0-3368 GCA_964630195.1 uncultured Lentisphaeria bacterium | reverse complement strand
GCTAAATCAACCCGGTTTACATCCAAAAACATAGATATCGACAATTAGACCTCAATTTTTACTGATATAACGGGGGAACTTCTGATAAGACAAGTATTTGATACTGGTCAATATTTTTGTAAATATGACGCTCGATAAAAGAATGTATTGTTTGGTTAAAAAGGAGGCGGTAGGCGACGATGGATAAGATGAGTGTTCGAGATTTTATGGCGAAAGATCTAATTGTCTTTACTCCTGAAACTGATATCTATACAGCCATAGACGAGCTGGTTAGATCTGAGATCTCTGGTGCGCCAATTGTCGACAAAAATGGTCGACTTGTTGGTATTATTTCCCAGAAAGATTGCCTTCGTGTTTTAGCAAATGGTGCCTTTCACAATGCCCCTGCTGGTCCAGTGAGTGAATACATGACGGAAGCCGTAATGAGCATTGGTCCCGACATGGACATTTTCACCGTCGCTGATCTGTTTTTAAATAATGTTTATCGTCGAATTCCCATTGTTGAGGATGGTTTGGTCATCGGACAAATCAGTAGAAGAGATATACTGCGAGCCATCCAACAAGTGATCGGCAGCACCAAAGGATAACCCTATCAGCTCGTTCTTTGAGCAGAACTTATTTAGCGTTTTCAATACAAAGAAACACCTCTTGTGATAGACATGTGTTCAGATATCTTGGCGGCATGAATAATGATACTAATATTAGAATAATAACCAAAACAGGAGAAACCCAGTGAAGATCGGTATACCCGTTGAAACAACTTCTGGTGAGACCCGAGTTGCGATGGTCCCCGGAATGGTTACTGCATTTACTCGCTTGGAGCATGAGATCATCGTTCAGAAAAATGCTGGCGCTGGATCATTTATTTCAGATGAAGAATTTGAAAAAGCCGGTGCAACGATTGTTGACGATGCAAAATCACTTTTTGCCGGAGCAGATGTCATTTTTAAAGTTCAACCACCCACGGTTGATGAGGTCGATTTAATGAAGGAGGGGGCCATATATATGGGTTATCTCGCTCCATTAAGCAATCATGCGACACTCAAGGCAATGAATGCAAAAAAGATCACCAGTTTTGCCACTGAATTCATTCCTCGCATCTCCCGTGCCCAAAGCATGGACACCCTGAGTTCCATGGCGACCCTTGCTGGATACAAAGCAGTCCTGATTGCCGCCAATCATCTTGGAAAGATTTTCCCGTTGCTCATGACGGCTGCAGGTTCTATCCCCCCAGCTAATACTTTTATTCTTGGAGCTGGTGTTGCTGGTCTTCAGGCAATTGCCACGGCCAAGCGTCTTGGATCGAAGGTCGAGGCTTTTGATCCGCGACCTGCTGTTGAGGAACAGGTAAAAAGTCTTGGCGCAACCTTTGTCCATATGGAAGTGCCCGAAGAAAATGTGGAAACAACAGGTGGTTATGCAAAACAGCAGTCCGACGCATTTCTGATTGCAGAGCAAAAGGCAATTGGTGCTCGCTTACCAAAGGTTGACATTATTGTTACTACTGCTCAGATCTTTGGCAAAGCCGCCCCGATCCTCATCACCGAAGAAATGGTAAAAATGATGCGACCTGGTTCTGTCATTGTTGATCTGGCCATTGAAGGGGGTGGTAATTGTGCGCTCTCTGAAGCAGGAAAAACTGTCGTCAAGCATGGCGTCACAATTGTTGGTACATTGAACCTTCCTGCGACGTTACCAATTAATGGTAGCGGGATGTTTTCTAAAAACCTCCTTAACCTGTTTAAAAACCTCTTCCAGAGCGAGGACAACTCGCTTGATTTCGATGAAGAAGTTACTGCAGGTGCCTGTATCACACATGCAGGCGAAATTCAGAATGATCTTGTAAATAAATCTATTGAAGGAGGTAATGCATAATGGAAACCCTCATTGTATCCATTTATGTTTTCACTCTCGCCGTCTTTATCGGCTTTGAGTTGATTACAAAAGTACCACCATTGTTGCATACCCCGCTCATGTCGGGCTCAAACGCCATTTCAGGTATAACTGTGGTAGGCGCGTTATTGGCTGCCAATGCCCAAAATTGGAAAGTAAGCACCATATTAGGGATCCTGGCCATTGCGTTCGCAATGATCAATGTTGTTGGAGGCTTTATGGTCACCGACCGTATGCTGTCAATGTTCAAAAAAGATAAAAAAACTGAGAAGGGAGCTTGATTATGATCTATTTCGAACAGCTCGCCTATCTCTTTGCCGCCACCATGTTTATCATGGGTCTCAAATATCTTGGTTCAGCAAAAACTGCCCGCAAGGGTAATCTTGCTGCCATGTTTGGGATGACCCTGGCCGTTCTGATCACATTGATGATCTCCGGTATTATCGGACCAGCGCAAATGATTCTGGGAATGCTCATTGGAAGCCTGATAGGTGCTGTGGTCGCTAAAAAGATCGCCATGACATCCATGCCGCAGATGGTGGCTCTATTTAATGGATTTGGCGGTATTGCTTCGACCCTCGTTGCCTATTCAGAATATATGGAGCCAAGCACGCTTCCCGTTACAATGGATGTGCAAATTACAATAGTGCTCAGTTTATTTATTGGAACGATCACGTTTACAGGGTCTCTGATTGCCTTTGCAAAATTACAGGGAATCATGCCTGGAAGACCTATTGTCCTGCCCTTGCATCAGATACTCAATATCCTTTTACTGCTTGCCACTGTCGTGTTTGGTTTCATGTTTGTTATTGAGCCAGCATTGCCAATGTGGCCTCTGCTCATCATTCTCGTTGCAGCCATCTTTGGAATTACATTTGTGATTCCAATCGGTGGGGCTGACATGCCCGTGGTTATCGCATTGTTGAATTCCTATTCAGGTCTGGCTGCTTCTGCTACTGGGTTCGTTCTGCACAACAATATCCTGATCATTTCTGGTGCTCTGGTTGGAGCCTCCGGTATTATCCTCTCACAGCTTATGTGTGAGGCCATGAACCGCAGTCTTTTCAATGTGCTTTTCGGTGCGGTTGGGACTGATGACAGCAGTGGCGATAGCGCTGCCAGCGGTGGCGAAACACGGTCAGTAACCCGCTATACTGCAGAAGATGCCGCCATGATCATGGACAATGTTCAGTCAGTAATTATTGTTCCTGGCTATGGTCTGGCTGTTGCACAGGCTCAGCATGTTCTCCACGAGATGGGCGAATTGCTCATGGCCAAGGGCATCGATGTAAAATATGCCATTCACCCTGTAGCTGGACGTATGCCCGGTCACATGAACGTGCTGCTGGCTGAAGCCAATGTACCCTATGATATGCTGTATGAAATGGATGATATCAATGATGAGTTCCAGAATACAGATGTCGCACTGGTCATCGGGGCAAATGATGGGGTGAACCCCTCCGCCCGCCCTAAAA
>CAZVSF010000310.1:0-3383 GCA_964630195.1 uncultured Lentisphaeria bacterium | reverse complement strand
TGTTATTAAAATTCTTTTAGAGCGTGTATTTAGCAACAATCTGATTTTGGGATGCATCCCTGATTTTGAACATAGGGTGGCTATTCATGATCAGTTCTGGTGGGTCTCCACCCCAGGTGGCACCACCAATAGAATCAGGTGATATTGCCAGTTCCCAACCGGCACCAAATGGTGATTTAGGAACCCCATCCTTGAATAAATCAGTCATAACTATAGTCACTGGACCACTTCCACGATCATATTTTATCAGTTCCGTATTATCCAACATTGGGATGAATGCTTCATTTCCTCCTGTTGAAACCAACTCGGCCAAAGCGTTGGTACCAACCCCATAATGGGAGACTGATGTGTATTTGTTTACAATGGCAGATCCTATCGTATTCATAGTCTCTAAGGCCTTATTGGCTTTACCATTTTGCTGGGCATCAAGATATGCCGGGACAGCAAATGCAGCCAATGTACCAATGATGGCGACGGTAACCACCAGCTCCATCAGGGTAAAACCAGCTTTGTTTCTGTTAAACATCTTGCGACTCCTGTCTATTGCTTCATTTCTCATGGCATTGTACAATGCAAGGGATATGCCAAACATGTATCATATTGTTTTTTATTGCTTTATAAAATATGGCGTTCTAAGTCGTGTATCGTTGCGAAACACTTGTGTGTATCCAATCGATACAATTCTTCTAACTAATAGTGATTAGTAAGAAAAAATTTGATCCAAATAAAAATACCGAGCGCGAACAAAATCATGGCAAGGGTGTAGAGCCAGGGTGGATAGGTTCGTACAAAAAAGTGGTAGTAAAAACCCTTGCCCATATCTGTCTTTTTTTTCTTACTCATAAATTCATCCTGACTATTTAACTGCACCGTACATATTCCACATGGGTAGAAAGATACCCAGGGCCATAAAGAGCAGCATACCACCCATAAATACTGTCATGATAGGTTCAATTGCCCCACTCAGGTTTTCGATCTTGACGTCAACTTCTGTATCATATTGTGCAGCAACATTGGCCATCATGTCATCCATGGCTCCAGACTTCTCACCAACTGCAATCATTTTTATGGTCATTTTTGGAAAATACTTGCTCTTTCCCAAAGCAGCTGCAAGACTTACACCTTTCTCCACCTCTTCCCGGGCGTTGGCAATTTCCTTCCCGATGACTGCATTACCCACCGTTTGTTCTACGGTCTGAAGTGCTTTGATGATCTGAATGCCACCACGACTCAAGGTCTCAAGCATATGCGAAAAACGTGCAATGCTGGTTTTCAGAAAGATATCCTTGAAAATAGGAACTTTGAGTTTAAAGCCATCAATGCTGTAGCGTCCCTTTTCTGTTTTTGCAAAAGCTTTTAATCCAAATATTCCGCCAAATATTCCAATGAGAAGCAGGGGCCAGAACTGGATGAGAAATTCACTGGCTGCCAGCATGACGACGGTGGGCATGGGCAAATCCATGCCCTTGGATTCAAACATAGTAGCAAACTTGGGCACGATGAATATCATAGCGCCTACAAAAGCCATTCCCAGCGCACTTGTGACAATCATGGGATATCGCAGGGCCGATTTCACATTACGTGTCACTTCCTGATCGTGTTTGATGAAGCTGCCCAATCTTTCCAGGATCTGCTCCATGACACCCGCTGATTCACCGGCCCGGATCATGTTGACATACAATATGGAAAATGCGCCAGGGTATTCTTCCATGGCCTGTGAGAGGGCTTTACCACCACTGACGGCTTTGATGAGACCCTTGACCACAGATCGCATGGTATCCGTCTCAGCCTGCTCTTCGAGAGCCTCCAAGGCACCAATAAGAGGAATGCCTGATCGAAACATAATGGCCAGCTGGACGGTAAAATTTTCTATCTCATTGGGCTTGACCTTTTTACCCTTTTTAAACATGCCTCCGCCAGAGAGCGCTCCGCTTTTCCGCTCCTTCACCGAAAGTAGCATTTCACCCCGCTCGTCCGCCTGGGTGAAGACCTCGACCTTCGATTCAGCAGTGACGACCCGCTCTTCCACGGTTCCTGAATCGCTCATAATTCTACAGACAAAATCAGGCATCTCCATCCCCTTCATGGTCGGTACCATCATTTATATCCAGATCGTACTTTTTAATTTTTCTATAGATGGCAGTGCGGGATATCTCAAGTTGAGCAGCCGCCTGACTGATATTTCCATTCAGTGATTCCAGGGTAAACTGGAGTGCATCTTTTTCGATTTCCCACAGGGGACGGATGGTTTGCGATTTGGAGCTATCCTCCCTTTCAGATAATGTCCTGGACTGATCGGTGATCTCCAGGTGCAATGACTGGTTAGATAATAATATATCATCACACTGAAAAACGCTGCGCGTCAAAATATTTTCAAGCTCTCTCACATTGCCATTCAATTCCATCGAGGTAAGTGATTCAAGAATGTCCCAGCTAATACGCTGGATGGATTGATCCTCCCCCCGTAATAATTTCTCAAGAAAATACACCACGAGCAGGGGGAGATCAGTTTTCCGGGATCTCAGTGGTGGTAATTTCAGTGGAATCACATTCAATCGATAGTGCAAGTCTTCCCGAAACAAGCCTTTGTCGATCTGGAGGGGCAGATTCCTGTGCGTGGCTGTGACCAGCCGGATATCAACAGATTTTTCCTTGATGCTACCCAGCGGCTGGATCTTCCCATCTTCCAGGACACGCAGCAATTTCACCTGTAACTCCAGGGGCATATCTCCAATTTCATCCAGAAACAAGGTACCTTCATGGGCCAGCTCAAATTTTCCGGCCTTGTGCTGGCTGGCGCCGGTGAACGCACCCTTTTCATAGCCAAACAATTCGCTTTCCAACAAGTTCTCGGGGATGGCTGCACAATTGATGCTCACAAAAGCTTTGTCCCGCCGTTCACTGAGCTGATGGATGGTTCTTGCCACCAGTTCTTTTCCAGAGCCGCTTTCACCCTGGATAAGCACGGTATATTCACTGGCTGCAACCTTGGTAAGCTGCCGATATACATCCAACATGGGCTGGGAGTTGCCCACAAATTCACCAAAGCCACCGGGTCTCAGGAGACTTTTTGAGATCTTACTTTTCAGGCCGATATCAAGCTCTATGTATTTATCCAGTCTCTCCATGACCCCTGATAAACCTGTCTCAAGGGAATCGATTCTGAGTATTGCAAATAATTTTGAGGTCTCCTGAACAATTCGCGCATCAAAATCATTGTTGGCATTTTCACTTCAGGTCGATCTGAGCAAACGGAAAGAGTGGCGATCCCCTTGTCGGAAGCTAGACTGTTACTAGGCAAGAGCGATCTTCGGGTATCAGTCCAATCGACCGATCTCGACGGGGCCTTGAGGCTTGCCGACAAACTGCTGAAGAAGATCGCC
>CAZVSF010000309.1:0-3383 GCA_964630195.1 uncultured Lentisphaeria bacterium | reverse complement strand
GCCCTGTCCTATGGTGCCTCTGAAGGTCAGAACGAGATGCTGAAGATTCCCTTGATCCACCAATTGGGCTATGATGCCTCAGGCATCCTCATTGGCGTGTTCGACACAGGATTTCTCACGGATCATCCTGTTTTTGACAATATGGATGTCGTGGCCCAATATGATTTTGTAGATGACGAAGTGGATGCCTCCGGTGTCGGGCACTCTCATGGTATCAGTGTGTTAAGTGCCATTGGAGGAAACTCCCCGGGGGAACTGATCGGTCCCGCCTATGCTGCCAGCTATCTGTTGGCCAGGACGGAAGATTATGCCAGCGAATCCAGAGCTGAAGAAGACAATTGGGTGGCCGCCCTGGAGTGGGCTGATTCTCTCGGCGTAGATATCATCAGCTCGTCGCTCAACTATTTTAAGGAATTTGATGATTCCAGTGAAGACTATCCATTTTCCGCGCTGGATGGAGCAACCACCATCATTTCACAGGCAGCCAATATTGCTGCGGAAAGAGGGATACTGGTCGTGAATTCCGCTGGAAATGAAGGACCCGGCGTGAGTAGCATCTGGCCCCCTGCAGACAGTCCCCATGTTCTGGCCGTCGGTGCGGTAGACAGGCAGCTGGGAATTACTTCCTTTTCTGGACGTGGTCCCACCTATGATGGTCGTATCAAACCCAATGTCGTGGCACAGGGAAGTAATGTTTATCTGGCTAGCGGTGTAAATGGATTCACCCTGGGAAACGGGACATCCTATTCCACACCACAAATTGCAGGGCTGGCAGCGCTCCTGCTCCAGGCCCACCCCCAACTTTCCCCTGATTCGGTGATCTCCATTTTCCAGGGGTCTGGTAGTCGAGCGCAAGGGCCAGACAATACTTATGGCTGGGGTATTCCCGATATCACAGGTCTATTTCCAAATCTTGCTGGGCGGAGCTCACGGAACTGCCTGGTCTACCCAAATCCAGGAAGCATTGGTGAGATACGTATGATATTGACAAGTCCTGTCTCAGTCCTCCCTGAACTGGCCACTCTTTTCGATATCAAGGGGGGCGAAATTGCTGCTCTCAGGATTACCAGGGAATCGGCGAATATTATAAAAATAAGCATCCCTGCCAGCCTGGATCTGGCGAGTCAGCTCCTGATTGTTTCCGTAAAAACCAGGACTGAAAATTACTCAGGAAAATTTATTCATTTGAGATGATTTTTGCTGTATCCTGCCACAACGCTTCTCATTTCCTGCTGTCGCTAAATCATTAATAATACACTCTGTTATATACCTGTAATAATTTCAGATTCAAATAACTTGATTTAGCATAGCCCCAGGTCTATGTTCAAGGGTCAATCATCGCCAGAATTGACAAATGGATGTGGCGTCTAAAAGTTTGGAGTAATATATGAGAACCGCTCGCATCCTGTTTTGTATTCCCTTGTTCATCGCACTTTGTTTTGCCTCCCCCCTCTCGAATACACAGGATAAATTTGACCAACAGGGTCGACCCCTCTGGGCAGAAAACCAGATAACCGTAAAACTTAAGCACAACATTCCAGGGCTGAATTATGGCCACTCGACATCCCGAACAGGGATAAGACCCCTGGACAATCTTTTTGTCATCCATTCGGTTCTAAATGTGCAACAGCGCTTCAAACAAAATCCCAAGTTGATGCGACCAGATCTGCCAGATCTAACCAGAATTTACCTGTTGGAAACCAGCCAGGAAACCAACCTGGACCAGCTGATTGCAGATCTGCAAAATATCCCGGATGTGGAATATGCTGAAAGAGTAGCGCTATATTATTACGAAGCCATCCCCAATGACAGTCTCTATGCCGAGCTGGCTCACTTACCCCAAATCGGTGCTGAACAAGCCTGGGATATTCACAAGGGTGAAAACGGCACGACTGATGTGGTCATTGGAATTGTAGATAGCGGGATGGATTGGGATCATGTTGATCTGGTTGATAACGTTTATAACAATCTTGGTGAAGATGCCGATGGTGATGGCCATACCATTGAGTTTATTGAAGGGGAGTGGGTTTTTGACCCTGGTGATGAAAATGGTATTGATGATGACCTAAACGGATATGTCGATGATTTTATTGGTTGGAATATGTATGCAGACGCTGAAGGAAATGAAAACAACGATCCTTCAGATGCTCCTGGGAATTACCACGGAACCCACGTTGCAGGACTTGCCGGGGGTGTCACCAATAACGGATCAGGCATTGCATCTATCGCCTGGAATGTCAAAATCGTGGCCACCAGCCACGGGTTTGAAAATGGTGGTGGTCATGTTTACAATGCTTTTCAAGGTATCATCTACCATGCTGAGAATGGTGCAGATATCATCAACAACAGTTGGGGTGGCAACTCCTACACAGTAGCAGCGCAGGAAGTAATAGAGTATGCTACTGGATTAGGATCGATAATCATTGCCGCCGCAGGAAACAGTGGCGGAAACTACCCTCACTACCCCAGCGATTATCCGGGAGTTGTCAGTGTAGCTGCCGTCGATGCATCTGATTATAAAACAAGCTATTCAAATTTTGGTCCCGGGGTGGATATTAGTTCACCCGGTGGTGCCTTTGCTGGTCTACTAAGCACCTATCCTGGGAATGATACCTATACTCAATTATCGGGTACATCTATGGCCTCTCCTCTGGCTGCGGGTGCCCTGGCCTTATTAAAGTCCTACCATCCTGACTGGTCCAATGATGAAATATTATATCAGTACCTGGCAACTGCAGATGATATTGATGATCTCAATATCCCTTATGCAAATTTAATGGGCAGTGGTCGCGTCAATGCCTATCGGGCTCTGAGTGAAGTTAATCCAACTCTCCCCAGCGAAATGCGTCTTGCACTACATGAGGTCTACTCCACCAATCCAAATTTCCTGGACGATGAAATTCTCCCTGGGGATACAACCACACTTAGTTTCAGTATACAGAACTATGCCATCTTCGCAGACGATCCTGCTGCAACCTTTTCACTCATTTCAACTGACCCGACGATTGAGATATCCCCATCTTTTATCACTGCAGAGCTACTTGCTGATCAACATACACTTCTTGACGGTTTTCATGTTGCCATTGGTAATGAAACACCCTCCCAAATAGCAGAACTCACCCTTCTGGTCATGCCCTCCCAGGGGAGCATCTCTACGGGGGCTCAGCTACCCTTTTCCATCACCATCAATAGTGTACAAGTCGTTGAGGAAGCTATTAGCACTCAACTTGAATTTGGACAGGGGGGTACTGGACATGTAACTGTGACCAATGGTGGTTTAGAGGACATTGATTTTACCGTCAAAGCCCTGGATCCATTTTCTCGCTCCTCAGCCTGGCACCCCTCAACCTATAATGCTTATGATGGAGATTCCTGGTATTGTG
>CAZVSF010000308.1:0-3385 GCA_964630195.1 uncultured Lentisphaeria bacterium | reverse complement strand
CAGACGGAAGCTGTCACCCTGAGCCTGTCGAAGGGTAGGGTGGCATTAAAAAAGCGCGTGAATATATATTTCCGCCAATTGCTTGGCAAGGAATGCCGAGCGCATCTTGTTGTCTTACTCAAAACTTTTGCATTTTAAAAAGACTGACAACACGACATTAGTCCATTAGTTTAATCGACTATGGAAATATTAGCACTCATATTGATACTTAGCTTCATGATAATTTCCTCTATTTTGATCTGGTTAAATCTGCCGGGAAGTTTTCTGATGCTCATTTTTATTTTCATCTGGGCCTGGACTGGAGGATTTGCCTTAATTTCAATCACTGAAATTTTGATCATCCTGGGTCTCCTGATTTTACTGGAGATTCTTGAGTTTGCGCTCAGTGGATTGGCATCAAAATATAGTGGGGCAGAGAAGAGATCTGCTTTTCTTGCGATAATCGGTGGTCTTCTGGGAACATTCGTTTTGGGTAGTCTGTTCTTTATAGCAGGCGCAGTGCTGGGATTATTCCTGGGGTCATATCTGGGAGCTTATCTGGGGGAGATCCAGGCTGGTAAATCTAAAGCAGATGCAAAAAGAGCGGCGTTGGGTGCCCTGATGGGAAATATAGCTGGAAAGCTTATAAAGAGCTCTACGATCGTGATCATTGCAGTATGGATGATCAGAGAGATTATATGATTCGCAAAAGAAAATATATTTTGTCCTTCCTGCTTTTCCTGGGAATCACCTCTCTGATGGGTCAGGATCTGCATATTACGCGACTGCATTATGATGGTGGTGGAGACTGGTACGCAAATCCGAGCTCTTTACCGAACCTCATTCAATTTATCAACACGAACACGAATATTCGGGTGTCGCCTGAAGAGTCCAGAGTCAAGCTCACAGATACCGACCTTTACAATCATCCCTATCTTTACATGACAGGGCATGGAAATGTGAATTTCAGCAGAGAAGAAGTGCATAAACTTCGAGATTATCTGACCTCAGGTGGTTTTCTGCATGCAGATGATAACTACGGTATGGATGCTTCCTTCCGCCGGGAGATGAGGAAGGTATTTCCCAAAAAAGAGTGGGTCGAATTGCCCCAGGATCACCCCATCTTTAAGGCATACTTTACCGTCAATAATGGATTACCAAAGATCCATGAGCACGATGGGAAGCCACCCCAGGCTCTTGCCCTGTTCCATCATGGTCGCATCATCGTTCTCTATACCTATGAGAGCGATCTGGGCGATGGCTGGGAAGATCTTGAAGTACATAAGGACGGACCGCAAAAACATAGGGCTGCCCTTGAAATGGGAACCAACATTCTAATTTACGCCTTCACACAAAAATAAATGTCCAGATCGATATCATCTAATTCAGCCCGCCCAGATTCAACGCACTTAGAAGTGCTGGATCTGGCTCAACACGCCAGAAGTGATGCTCGTGGGAAGGGTGCGCTTCTTGGGGTGGCAGGGTTTACACTCCTGGCAATCCTTTTAAGCCTGTTTGTCTGGCTGGAAAGCTTTCGATATTTCAGTCCAGCCTTCAAAACCATCCTTATTGGTATGCTCAGTGGTCTGGGCATTCTCACGATCACGGGTGTTATTGCAATATATTGGCTGTTAAAGCGACAACAATTCGAGTCTACCAAACCGGAAAAACTTGCTCGCCAGATCGGTGAAAAGGTACCAGAGGTTGGAGACAGAATTTTAAATGCAGTTCAATTAAGCAATCATGAGGCTCCCCAGGGCATTTCGGGGAGTCTGCATCAGGCAGCCGTTCAGTCAGGTATCCAGGTTGTTGAAAAGATTTCACCTGAGCTACTATTCCCCAAAGGCCAGATACTTCACTATCTAAAAAGAATGGGGATTGGTCTCGCTGTATTGTTTCTACTGTATATGATGAACTTCCAGGAAACCAACGCAGCCATCACCAGATTAACGCAACCAGAAAAAAAATTCGAATATCCCGTGCCCATAGAGCTGTCTCTGAATACGGATAGCCACCAGGTCCTGGCTGGGGATAGCCTCGTACTCAAGGGTCTTGTGAGTGGACGAAATGTTGCCAAAGTGGAATTGGAAGTACAGACGCGCACGGATACCAGTATCTTTCCCCTTAACGTTGTCGATCAGAAATTCACGCTTCCCATGAACCACTTGTTGAACAGCTTTAACGCCGTGGCCAGAGTCCGTAATTCGAGACCATGGGAGCCGTGGCAGGTTATTGAGTCCGCCCCTCTGCAGATCCAGGTTGTAAATCGACCATTGGTTTTGGATCTATCGGTTCGTATTCGCCCGCCAACCTATACCAGATTACCCACTGAAACACTGACGCGAAATGTCATGGAAATTTCCGGCTATAAAGGTTCTCGGGTCACGATTGATGGACTGGCTTCAAAAGATATCGCCGGCGCAACACTCCATTTTGAAAATGCAAAATCAATACCTTTTGAACTGGACGGCTCCCGATTCAAAGCAAACTTCAAACTTAATCAACAGGATCAAGCGTGGATTGAACTGGTAGATCAGGAAAATGTCCAGAATCTTGACCCATTGATATATCCACTTTATGTCACCAACGATCTTGCACCGATCGTCAAGGTTTTGGTACCTGGCCAAGACGTGATTATTGGTGATAAAATGATACTACCCACTCGGCTGAAGCTTGATGATGATTTTGGTTTTTCAAAGCTTGAATTGAACTATCAAATTCTCCATCCAGATTATTTGATGGAAGACACAAGCCTTTACCGAATAGAAATTAACCTGCCACGATCTGATCAAAGTTCCCTGGAGTTCAATTACCAATGGGACATGAATCAAATCAGCATCATGCCTGAAGATGCTGTTCAGTATTGGTTTAGTGTGTGGGACAATAATGAGGTTGGAGGACCACAGTTCGCTTCTTCACAAAAATGGTTGGCTCGATTACCCTCTCTGGATGAGATGTTTGAAGAAATTGCCCAGGGCAACGAACAGGTCAAACAAGAGCAGGAAAATGTCCTCGAAGTGGTTAAAGAAATCAAGGAGAAGGTGAGTGAGCTGGCACTTGAGGTCCAGAAAGATCCCAACCTGTCCTGGGAACAGCAACAGGAAGCCAGCGAGGCTATTGAAGATGTAAAAGATCTTAAGGAACAGCTGGAAAATATCAGCAAGCAATTGGATCAAATGATGTCCTCTGCTGAAGAACAAAATCTGTTTAGTGATGAAACTTTGGACAAGTATTCAGAATTACAAGAGCTCATGGAGCAACTCATTACACCTGAGTTGAAAGAGGCCATGGAGAGACTCCAACAAGCCATGGAGAAAGAGAATCCACGAGAAATGGAAGCTGCTCTCGAGGATTTCCAATCTGCCATGGAAAATTTTCAAAAGAGCGTGGAGCGCACACTGGAAAT
>CAZVSF010000307.1:0-3398 GCA_964630195.1 uncultured Lentisphaeria bacterium | reverse complement strand
GAAAGACACTTTCCAGACAGGCACGAATGGTCGTGCTGGAATTATAGCTAACGATGAGGATTGATAATTGAATCGAGGAAGCCTTGTCCGCGAGTACATCCCCGGGTTGAAATTCAGACATTATTTAAGACAATTGCTTTATTAACTTCCGCTGTGAGCCAGCAGTTCTCGTATTTCTTTTTCCTCGGCATCAATACGTTCGATATCACTGGATTTTTCCCTCAGGAAATTCAGAACTTCAAGCGCATTGTCATACATCCCCTGGTCTTTAAAAATCTGCATGAGTGTAAAGGTTGCCATGGAGCGGTTAATATTATGCTTAATCGCCGGTCTTTTGGGCGGAGGGGGTGTCTCCCGGGTCTCCGGGACAGCCTGTGCAGGAGCTGCCTGTTGAACTGGAGGTGCTTGTGATGTCGGCGGAGCTTGCTGAACTGGAGCTACTTGTGGTGTCGGTGGAGCTTGCTGAACTGGAGGTGGTTCAGGGGTTGATGCTTCAGGCTTTGGTATGGGTGGTTCTTCAAAATCTGTCATGGCGTCCGTTTGTTTGATTACCTCTTCCAGTGACGGCGTGCTTGTGGGTATTTCATATTCCGGAACGGGTGGATCTGATTTGGTTCCAAGTTCAGCCTCTATATCGAACTCACCTTCTGGCGTGATTTGGGATTCAGGTTGTGGAGCTGCCGGGGGTGTTGGCTCAGCCGGTGGCTGCGGTGCTGCTTGTGGAGGAGCCTGCTGAGCGGGCTGTTGTGGCACTGCGGCTGTATCTACCGTCTCCGGTGCTACTTCACCAGGAAGGGCCAGTGGATCTTCCTCGTCCTCATCTATGGGCATGGTTTCGAGGAGCGCAGATCGTTCCAGACCATCAGCCAGATCTTCCAGGAAATTATATTCACCTGGCTGAACCACATAGTTGCGTGAATTGGGATATTTTTGATAAAATTGTGTGGCTGTTGGATGCCCTGGCAGGGCTTTGTTCAGCAAGTAGATCAAGAATGCAACCTGCTGAGGTTCCATGGTATCCCCCAGATTTTTAATCACTTCAATGATCACACCAGGATAGGGTTCTTTGGTCAAAATGCATTCGATCATTTGCTTCATGGAGTTGGTTACCTCGCCTTTAGCCAGATATATCTCTCCCATGAGTTTATGCAAAACGCCGCGACTTTCCGCGTGTTGAAGTCCAAGCAGACAAATACTCAGGGCTCTATTTAACTCTCCAGCCTCCATATTCTGTCTTGCGTACCAGGCGAATAAAGTTGACTGGGGATTCTTGAGTAAGTATGCCTCCAGGGTAGCCTGCTTTTTTAATAGCTCTTCATGATTTCTGGTTTCCACTTAAAACCTCTCTCCCTGAATTACAGCGGGATATTTCCATGTTTTTTTTGTGGGTTGGTATCAACCTTGTTTTCAAGCATTTCAAAAGCCCTGATCACTTTTAAACGGGTTTGATTGGGTTCGATCACTTCATCAACATACCCGCGTTCGGCAGCAGAATAGGGATTGGCAAATCTTTCAGAAAATTCACTGGTCAGTTTTTCCAGGACTTCTTCTGGGTTGTCTGCTTTGGCAATTTCTTTTCTAAAGATAATTTCAGTCGCCCCTTTGGCACCCATGACAGCGATCTCAGCGCAGGGCCAGGCAAAGTTGATATCCCCTCGGATATGTTTGGAATTCATGACATCATAAGCCCCGCCATAGGCTTTACGCGTAATGACAGTCACCCGGGGTACCGTTGCTTCCGCAAAGGCATAAAGCAATTTTGCACCATGTCGAATAATACCGCCCCATTCCTGCTCAGTGCCCGGCAGAAAACCGGGTACATCTTCAAAGGTAAGCAGAGGGATATTAAACGCGTCACAAAAGCGTACAAACCTGGCACCTTTAACGGCAGAATCAATATCCAGCACACCTGCAAGAACGGCAGGCTGGTTGGCAATAATGCCCACTGATTTTCCATTCATCCGGGCAAACCCAACCACCATGTTCATGGCAAAAGCTTCGTGTACTTCATAAAACTCAGCATTGTCGACAACACTGTGAATGACATCTTTTATATCATAGGGCTTATTGGGATTTTCAGGTACAATCGTATCCAGGGATTCATCTGCTCGATCTATTGGATCATTGGATGGCACCAGCGGTGGATCCTCAAGATTGTTTTGGGGGATGTAACTCAGCAGGCGCTTTATTCCTTCGATTACTTCAATTTCGTTATTGCAGGTAAAATGACTCACGCCTGATTTTGAACCATGCGCCGTGGCACCGCCCAGGTCCTCTTTGCTCACCGCCTCGTGAGTAACCGTCTTGACCACTTCTGGACCAGTGACAAACATATAGCTCGTGCCTTTGGTCATAAAGATAAAGTCCGTGATGGCCGGCGAATAAACAGCTCCTCCAGCACAGGGACCCAGAATTGCAGATATCTGCGGTACAACACCGCTCATAAGGGTATTTCTAAGGAATATGTCCGCGTAGCCAGCCAGACTCACCACACCCTCTTGAATGCGTGCGCCGCCGCTGTCGTTCAATCCTATGACGGGTGCTCCAACCTTGGCCGCCAAATCCATAACTTTAACAATTTTTTCGGCATAAGCTTCAGAGAGTGAGCCGCCCATGACTGTAAAATCCTGACTAAAGACAAAAACGGTCCGGCCATCAATGGTTCCGTGCCCGGTCACTACCCCATCACCGAGAAACTTTTGTTTCTCCAGTCCAAAATTGGTGGAACGGTGTGTTACCAGCATCCCCATTTCTTCAAATGAGCCTGGATCCAAAAGCAGGTCAAGTCGCTCCCTGGCAGATAATTTTTGTTTGTCATGCTGAGCATCCAGGCGTTCCTGCCCCCCGCCCAGCAGTGCTTCCGCCTTTAATTTGTTGAGTTGATCCAGTCGATCACGACGATTCATTTATCTGTTTTCCTCAACCCAGGTGGTGATGTATTCATTGATCTCTTTTAGACTTGCACCAGGACCAAAGAGACGTCCAACACCCAGGTTCTTGAGTTCATCCATGTCTGAATCGGGAATGATGCCACCCCCGGTGAGAAGCACATCGCTAAGTCCTTCTGATTTCATGAGATCGAGCACTCTTGGGAAAATGGTCATATGCGCACCAGAGAGGATACTCAGTGCAATGATGTCAGCATCTTCCTGTACTGCTGCAGCCACGATCATTTCAGGCGTTTGTCTGAGACCGAGATAGATAACTTCCATGCCAGCATCTCTAAATGAGTTCGCCAGGACTTTTGCCCCGCGATCATGGCCATCCAAACCAGGTTTTGCCAGAATGACTCTAATTTTCCGTTCCATTGGTTATTTCCTTAGTACAGTCTCAGTCACGATTATTTGAGTAGCGTTTAATCTAATCTGAAAGCGTGGTGACAAAACACGGTTTTTGCC
>CAZVSF010000306.1:0-3400 GCA_964630195.1 uncultured Lentisphaeria bacterium | reverse complement strand
CTGAAAATCAAGCAGCATGACTTCTCGATCTGTCCGTTTTTTTGTTGCAACACCATACATCCAGTGAGACCACGAAGATCTACACACATCCGAACCCAGAGCTTGCGGAGAGGCATTTGAATGGATTGCCGGATTACATAGACACTTGATTTAGAATTTTAATAAAACCAATAATAACAATAAGTTATAGCGAGTTCAGTTCCTAGTACCCTATACGTAGTATAGGGTACTAGGGCATTCCCAAGCTTCTAGAGGCTCAAAAGAGAGGAGGATGTCATGCCATTCGCATGTTAACCCTGAAGGCAAAAGAGTTCTTGATTTTGTAAGAAAAATAGTATATAATTTCTTACAGAATTAGGAGGTGCAGTAAGATGCATAGTATTGAAAACAAAGCACTTAGTAAAATATATGGCCATGGTAGGGGTTGGGTTTTTTCACAGAAAGACTTAGCTTCTCTGGGCAACCGCTCTGCAATTGATGTCACACTCCACCGTCTGGTAGACAAAGGAGTTATCCGACGTGTCATGCGTGGTATTTATGACTATCCGGTCTATAGTGACCTACTTCAGCAGAACTTGAGTCCTGATGTGGATAAAGTCGCAAAGGCTATTGCACGGAAGTTTGACTGGCGTCTACAGCCAAGTGGATCAGCGATGCTGAATGTATTGGGTTTATCTACCCAGGTGCCCAGCAAATATGTCTATCTGTCAAATGGACCTAGTCGGGTTTTTACTGTCGGAAATACCAGTGTTAAGTTCAAGTCTGCACCTAAGGAGGTTGGGGTTAAGCTTCCAGAGAGTGCAACAATCGTTTCCGCGTTTCGTTCCCTTGGGAAGGATGGAATAACAGACGATGTTATAAATCATACACGGAATTGGCTAAACCCGGATGTTCGATCTAAAGTTCTGAAGGACACCGCGAAAACAACTGGCTGGATCTATGATGGGGTTCGGGATGTATGCATGGAGAGTGCCCATGCGTGATTTTGCAAAGAGACCTGCAGTTGAGAGAGAACAAGTATTCAGAGAAACGGCTGCTAAGAGAGGGCAGAAACCAGGAGTCATTGAGAAGGACTTCTGGGTATGCTGGATACTTGGACTGCTTTATGAAGACGATTACTTAGGGAGTCACATCAAATTCAAAGGGGGTACCTCACTTTCGAAAGGATATGGACTGATTGAAAGGTTCTCTGAGGACATAGACCTATTGATAGATTCAGAGGAGCTTATAGATGAACCACTGATATCCGGTCGTACACCAAATCAGCAGGCAAGGTTTAACAAAAAGCTCCGTAAAGCGGGACAGAAGTATCTGGAAGAAACATTCCAGCCGAAACTGGATCAAATGATGGGTGGATTATGTGATGCAGTGATCGTCCCTGATACCACAAATGAGATAAGAGTTGAATATCCACGTGCCTTCGACGAAGAATCCCTATTGCCCTATATTCTACTCGAGATCGGGCCAATGGGGGCAACGACTCCAAGCGAACAGAGAGAAATAATTCCATACTCAGCAGAAGAATATCCAGAATTATTCGAACAGGCAGTAGTGAAGGTGAACACTATAAAAGCTGAGAGGACGTTCTGGGAAAAGATCACTATTCTTCATAGTAATGCGCATAGCCCAATTGACAGGAAGACACAGGATAGGCCTTCACGCCACTATTATGACGTTCACCAGATGCACATCAATGGATTGAGTGCAAAGGCGATCAAAGAGATTGAGCTTATGCGGAATGTTATGCAGTTCAAACAGCTCATCTATCCACAAAAGTGGGCATCCGATGATGATCTATTGCCCGGGAGCTTTAGCTTGGTCCCACCAGAACACATGATGAAGGATTTGCTCGCTGACTATGCTGAGATGGACGAAATGTTCTTCTACGATGCTCCCGATTGGGAAGAAATAATGACTTCTGTTGCTGATATCGAGGTGAAGATTAACAACCTATAGGTTATGGATCATTAGCTAATTCAAATCACTGTGACGTATACGTGACATCCGTTGTCACGCGAATCGGCATAATAATACATGATTCTACACAACTGAGCGATTCCAAAAACTCAATAATACCAACAGTCTAGAGTACCCTCTGCCACCACTCGCGTTAGGCTAGGATATTCTATGCAAGACTCCTTGCATGAATAAGTGCATATAATACAGTATGTTATCTGGTATTTACCGATACGAAAAAGCCACTGTAAAAGTGGCTTAACGTGTTGTTTTAACTTGTGTAGCGGGAGTAGGATTCGAACCTACGACCTTTGGGTTATGAGCCCAACGAGCTACCAGACTGCTCCATCCCGCGATGTGTAAAAGCGGGCTGAATATAAACGGGACATCAAGGTCTGTCAAGCCCTTGGAATTATATTTGGAATTAGTTGGGAACAGTCGGGGGGGCAAAGCGTAAAGATGTTACAATCTGCCCACATGCAATCAGGCTTTGATGCCATCCACACCGACGTTGGAGCCTGATTCTTCCTCCAGCCTGTTCATATACTCCGCTTTGGCTTCATCGATGGCCTCGATCAACGCCATTCGCTCCTGAATGATCTCGAACATTAGCGTTTTACGTTTTACGAAAAGCGTGAATATGCGGATATGCTGTCGATATCTTTGCATGGTATCATGATAAAAAAGTGCAAAACGACCTGCCGGGAGGAGACTCAGTGCATAAAGTGCAGTCAGCGTACCCGATCCCGTGAGATACCAAACAGCCACGGACTGAAAGGCATAAAATAAAGCAAATATTACAAAACCGGACAGCATCTTGATGGTAGACAAGTATTCAAGGGAAGTTCCTAAATATTTGACAATATATCGCGGGATGCGATAAGCCAGAAAATTGTTGACCACACCCCACAAGTATATAGGAAATCCAATAATGACACCCAGTAGTCCCAGGATCCTGCGTGCCAGGGTTTTTTGTCCCTTGGTCGTTGAAAGGAAGTCATCACGGAGTTCCAGACCCTCAACTTTTGCCAGATAACGATTCATCCGTCGATCCATCTGAGCCACAATATCAGGATGTTTTTCTGAATACCAGTTGATGGCATCCGCCATGCCCCGGGTCATTGAAAAATCATACCGCTTTAGATCATCATCCAATCCAAGATCAACGGCCAGTTCCATCTGATAGATCCTTTTAAGGTTTTGCAGTACGCCAGCAGATTCGGAGCTCTCCACACTGGTCGTCAGCTTGGCAAGGGCATCCCGAATTTGGTTGGTAACCTCATATACTGCCTCGTATTCATCCTTCTCATAAAGATCCTGGTACTCGCTGAGATCGATGGGTCGTCCAAATCGACAATGGACCTCACTAAAGAAATCTGTTGGTGAGGAATAGTTGAGGCCTGCGGGAACGACCTGTACACGAAGTTTGACAGCATCGAGGATT
>CAZVSF010000305.1:0-3418 GCA_964630195.1 uncultured Lentisphaeria bacterium | reverse complement strand
AATGATACAGTAAGGTATTTTGGAGGCAATAATCCAAAGAGTTTATGGTGATTATTGCAAGTCCGCCAGTTGGCGGATCTTCCCATTCCGAACTTGTTCGGAATGATACAGTAAGGTATTTTGGAGGCAATAATCCAAAGAGTTTATGGTGATTATAGCAAGGGTGTCCACCTCTTCCCATTCCGAACAGAGAAGTTAAGCCCCTCAGCGCCAATGGTACTGCCGTCTCGGTGGGAGAGTAGGTCATCGCCATAATTATTGAAAGCTCCCTGAGAAATCAGGGAGCTTTTTTTTTACCCTATACTATCATGCTGTCAAAAGTCTTTGGAAGTGCTGTTTATGGTATTGATGCTACAACTATTACAGTAGAAGTCAATATCGGCCAAGGGGCCAAATACTATATGGTTGGATTGCCAGACAATGCAGTAAAGGAAAGCCGCCAACGAGTGG
Organism: uncultured Lentisphaeria bacterium; assembly: GCA_964630195.1. Classification (GTDB taxonomy): domain Bacteria; phylum Fidelibacterota; class UBA8477; order UBA8477; family JABMPR01; genus JABMPR01. The sequence continues at coordinate 2,968 of CAZVSF010000305.1, read as the reverse complement.
AAACTGCCTTGAGGAATATTGGTTTTAAAAGACCAAGACAGAAAATTGTTGTTAATATGGCCCCGGCAGATATTCGAAAAGAGGGATCTTCCTATGATCTCACGATCGCCATCGGAATCCTGGCCGCATCAGGTCAGCTGAATGACACATCCCTCAATGACTATATCATTATGGGAGAACTCTCTCTGGATGGCACCTTGTTGCCAATTAAAGGAGCTCTGCCAATTGCTATTCAGGCTGTAAAAGATGGGTTTAAAGGATTTATGTTGCCTGAACAAAATGCCAAAGAGGCGGCCATTGTAAGCCAACTTGATGTGTATGGGATCGTCAACATAAACCAACTGGTCGACTTCTTAAATAATAATGGGGACCTTGAAAAAACAGTCATAGACACACGATATGAATTCTTAAAAAATCAAAATGACTTTAGTATGGATTTCTCAGATGTCAAAGGTCAGGAAAATACTAAAAGAGCTCTGGAAATTGCAGCAGCAGGAGGCCATAATGCCATCCTGATCGGCCCGCCGGGTGCCGGCAAAACAATGATCGCCAAAAGGCTACCGACCATATTACCCTCTTTTAGCATTCAAGAAGCCCTTGAAACGACCAAAATTCATTCCGTGGCAGGTAAAATGTCCTCCAATGGGTCCATCGTAAAGACCCGGCCTTTTAGATCTCCTCATCATACGGTAAGTGATGTGGCACTTGTGGGTGGAGGAAATAATCCTCAACCCGGAGAAATATCATTGGCTCATAATGGTGTGCTCTTTCTGGATGAATTGCCCGAATTTAAAAGGAATGTCCTTGAAGTGCTGAGACAACCAATGGAAGATAGAACAATAACCATATCAAGAGCAAAATTCACAGTCGATTATCCTGCAAGCTTTATGCTAATTGCATCAATGAACCCGTGTCCTTGCGGATACCACAACCATCCAGAAAAAGAGTGTGTCTGTATTGCAGGTACTGTCCAAAAATACCTCAACAGGATCTCCGGCCCGCTGCTTGACCGTATCGATATACATGTTGAAGTGACACCGGTCTCATTTAAAGAACTTGCGGGAAAATCGAATAGTGAATCAAGTAACCAAATAAAAAAAAGAGTGACAATGGCGAGATCAATCCAAGAAAAGAGATTTACTCAATATCCAAATATGCATTGCAATGCACAAATGCCAGGGCACTTAATACGAAAGATCTGCCAAATCAATGATGTAGGGCAAACACTTTTAAAAAAAGCAATTGAGAAACTTGGCCTTTCTGCAAGGGCATACGACAGGATCATAAAAGTATCCAGAACAATTGGTGATCTTGAAGAGAGCGATGCCATCAAACCTGAACATATTGCCGAAGCAATCCAATACAGAAGTTTGGATAGGGATACATGGGCAAGTTGAATTTATCAGTGGGTGAAGGCTTATGAAAATAGTTGCTCCTTCACCTTTTCCATCCTACCACCAACCAAGGATCTTCCACCACACCATTCCAACTCCCAACCATATAGTTAAATGAAATATGGATACCACCAAACCAATGGAAAACCACTTTGGTATTGGAACATATCGTAATCCAAAATAAATAATCACCGGCCCTGTAGAGTAGTTGGTCAGGCAACCGCATAAGCATGAAAAATAAGCAAAGATCCCTGCTGCCAGTAATGGCTGCCCTCCTGCTACCATGCATACTGCAACGAATGTTGCCACCATAGCCGAAATATGCGCCGTGAACATTGAGAAAGCATACATAGAATAGAAATATATTAGCCCAAGTAGAATAACAACGGTGACACCGCTATACCCGCTAACCCATACCTCCATAGTTTCTGCAAACCAACCAATGAATCCATATTCCTTAAGCAAGTTCGCCATTGTCAATAACCCTCCTAGCCAAATCAATGTATCCCATGCTTTTTCGTTGCTGATGATATCCTGCCATTTTTCGGTATTTGTTACTAACAATGTGGCCACTCCGATCCATGCAACCAATGCAGTACTCATCCCATGGAGGGCTTTTGTACTCCATAGTATAAGCAGCATGATCAGTACTCCGAACATCACCCACTCCTTCCATTTTATTTCCCCCATTTCTTCCAGCTCTTTTCTCGCTTCTTCCTGTGCAGGACGTCCATCAGTCAAGGTAGGTTTGGAAAGTTTATAAATCAGCAAGGGTAGTAATAACAAACCCACCAAACCCGGAACAATGCCACCTAATGCCCAGGTTCCCCAATCAAAATTGATCTCATAAATATCCATTACAGCTTTTGACACCAACGGGTTTGCAGCCATGCCAGTAAGAAACATTGCAGCAGTTATCAGGTTAGCATGTGAGCCCACCAAGGCAAGGAATTGGCCTGCCCTTTCAGGCTTATTATCGGGGCGAGAACCAAGTGCATTGGAAAGTGAATTCATAATTGGCGCGAGGATTCCTCCACCACGTGCTGTATTGGAAGGCACTACAGGGCCTAGCAATAATTCAGCTCCACAAAGGGAATAACCAAGGCCTAAGGTTGTTCGTCCCAACCAGGTAACAAGCAATAAAGCAATCCGCTTGCCAAATCCTGTGTGCATTACCCCTCCTGCTATCAAAAACGCAGCCACCACCAACCAGACTGTTGAATCTCCATATCCTGACAATGCTTCCTTGATGGTAATTGTTTGGGTAGCTGTCAACGCGATCAATCCAAAGATCACCATCGTGCCCATCGGGAAAGGGCGAAGGATAAAACTCATGATCACAGCAATGAAAATCGAAAATACATGCCATCCCTGAGGTGGTGCTTCATTCGCTCCTGTGACTATCCATAACAGCAATGCTACGAATACGCAAACAAAAAGCTTTATATATCGGTTAAGGTTACCCTGCATCTCTCAAGGATTAGCATCCTGCTAAAGATGGTCAATTATCCAACTTAATTTAGGGCATCTCTAATAACCATCTTCTACTGCAAACTATTCCTATGACCTACAAC
>CAZVSF010000304.1:0-3459 GCA_964630195.1 uncultured Lentisphaeria bacterium | reverse complement strand
ATTCGTCACCCTGAGTGAGCCTGTGCTGAGCAAAGTCGAAGCATCGAAGGGTGAACTTCTTGCGAAGGAAAAAGGGATGGCGCCGGGAGAAAAAGATAGCCTTGATAAATGAGCGATATGAACAATTGCCAGGACTCTCGGTTGCCTATTTCAGGCGAAAATAACTCAGGAGAGCCGTCTCCTTCGACGGAGCTCAGGATGACGGCAGTTCTATGCGAAGGAGGGTAATCTCCGAATTGCAGATTAGTGAGTAAACGCTCTGCGCCCTTTGCGCCCTTCGCGGTTAATAACGCTTCCGCCACTCACCCCAATAAATAACCATTTGACGACGCTGGCTACAGCTTCTAGAATAAATTTGGGGAACACCGCTTTCATATATAGGTTAATACCCTCTATAAAGATTAAGATTTGAAAGGAATAAGGTATGGTAAATATGAGTAGACGAGATTTCGTTAAAGTCACCGGAACCGGTCTGGCTCTGGCAACCCTCCCGGGCTTCATCCGCTCTGGGTTTGCTGGTGTTTCAGCAGGTGATAATCCCTATAATTTCTATTTCCAACGGTTTGGAATAGATGAAGATATGATACGCAAGGTCATGGCAGAAGCCCTCTCTCATGGTGGTGATTACTGTGATCTGTACTTCCAGAACCAGTTGAGTAATTCTATCCGCCTCCAGGATAACATTGTCAATTCCGCCAGTACCCGGGTGACCCTGGGTGTGGGTATTCGTGTACTCAATGGGAAACAGACTGGCTATTCCTTTACAGAGGATATCTCCCTGGCCAGTATGAAGGCTGCTGCTCGCACAGCTGCTGGAATAGCTGCCAGTTCACCCAAACAGGCTCCCCAGACCTTCAACGCCACCAAACTGATGAACTACTACGATACCAAGGTGAGTTTTGAAGATGTTGGTGTGAAGGATAAAGTTGCCATGCTTCAAGCTATCAATGATGATGTCTTCGCCCAGGATTCGCGGGTGATCAAAGCCAGTGTCAATTTTTCCGACAGCGAAAATTACATTCTGGTGGTGAACTCTGAGGGTGGCTTGGCTTCAGATTACCAGCCCATGCTGAGGATCTCCGTGGGTTGTACCGCTGAGCAGGATGGCAAACGTGAAAACAACTATTTTGACTATTCCGTCCGCGATGATATCAACTTTCTCACCCCAGAGCGTCTAAAACGATTACCCAGAGAAGCAGTGGCCAGAACGGTCAAACTATTTGATGCCAAGACACCACCCGCTGGTGAAATCCCCGTGGTACTGGCAGCTGGTAGTTCCGGTATTCTACTCCATGAAGCTATTGGTCATGGTATGGAAGCAGATTTTAACCGCCAGGGCATTTCAGTCTTTTCCGAGATGATCAACAAAAAAGTGGCCGAGGATTTTGTCACCATCGTGGATAATGGCACCAATCCCCATGTCCGCGGATCCATCAATGTGGATGATGAGGGTAATCCTTCACAGGAAACCCTGCTGGTGGAGGATGGTGTTTTAAGAAGCTATCTCCATGACCGTATTTCCGCCAATCATTATGGGGTGGAAAATACTGGAAGTGGTCGCAGGGAATCCTTCAAGCATTATCCCATGCCCCGGATGCGCAATACTTACATGAAAAATGGTCCTCACAGCTTTGAAGAGATCATCTCAAATGTAAAATATGGTATTGTTGCTGAACAGTTTACCAATGGTCAGGTCAATATCGGTCCCGGTGATTTCACCTTTTATGTCAAAGCGGGTTCTCTCATTGAGGATGGGAAGATCACCGGTCTCATCAAGGATGTCAACATCATCGGCAATGGTCCGGAAGTATTGTCCCGGGTCACCATGGTGGGCAATGACATGAAAATGGCTGAAGGTGGCTGGACCTGTGGGAAAAACGGACAGAGTGTTCCGGTATCCATGGGCTTACCCAGCGTGCTGGTCTCATCTATCACCGTAGGAGGTAGAGGTTAATTATGGAAAAAAATGTCTATTTAGAATTGGGCTACTGGGTGCAGAAAAAAGCCAAACAGCTGGGTGCCAGTCAAACAGCCCTTGGGATCAATCATAGCCGATCCGTCTCTGTGGATTATCGGGATGGCAAAGTGGAAACCCTCAAGGAATCCACAGAACAATCCATGTGGATCGAGCTTTTTGCCAAAGGACGCTATTCCAACCATTCAACCAATGATCTGCGTAAGGAACCGCTGGAAAAATTTCTGGCCAATGCCATCGACATGACCGGTTTTCTGGAAGCGGATGAATTTCGCCGCCTGGCAGATCCAGAGCTCTACAAGGGTCAGCCCAGCGCGGATCTGGATTTGAATGATAGCAGTTACACAGACCTTACAGCCGAGCAGCGGAAACATCGTGCCATGGAATTAGGTGCTTATCTGGAAGGCCAGGATGAAAAAATTATCTCCATTGGCTCAGGTTTTTATGACAATCATTCCCAATCGTACCGCTTGAATTCCAACGGATTTGAGGGTCAGACAGAAACCACCTCCTTCACGCATGGTGCTGATGTATCCCTCCAGGATGAAGGGGATAAAAAACCCCAGGGCTGGCGTTATTATCGTGCTCGCCATCTCAGTGATCTGGTGCCTGCCGAACAGACTGCCAGGGAAGCTCTGGCAAGGACTCAGGATCGTCTGGGTGCCGATAAAATAGGCTCTGAGACCATGCCGCTCATCTTGGAGAATTCCAATGCAGCTGGTTTATTCTGGCGAATGATGGGTGCTCTGCGTGCATCTTCCATTCAGCAGAAAAATTCCTTTCTGGCAGATCGCCAGGGTGAAAAGGTTGGGTCGGACTTGCTGACACTTATTGATGAGCCCGCCATTATCCGCGGTTTGGGCAGTCGTTACTATGATGGTGATGGTCTGGCTGCCAATACCATGCCCATTTTTACAAATGGCGTTTTGGAAAACTACTATGTCGATGTGTATTATGGCAATAAGCTGGGTTGGACACCCAACAGTGGTGGATCATCCAATCTCATTGTAAAACCGGGCTCACGCTCCGCGGCTGAGATCGAAGCCAGTATGGATCGTGGTATTCTGGTCACCAACTGGCTCGGTGGCAATGCCAATGGCACCACAGGTGATTTTTCACTGGGTGTGGCTGGCTTTTTGATTGAGAATGGCAAAAGGGTCAAGTCCATTACCGAGATGAATGTCTCAGGAAATTATAATGACTTGCTGATGAATCTGGTGGAAGTTGGCAACGATCCCTGGATCCATTCCTCCTTCAGAACACCCACCATGGTTTTTGATAAGGTGAGTTTCTCTGGGTCTTAGATTAGCCTGAAAGAAACCGCTAATTTCGCGAATGACGCGAATGGTTTGAAGCACCGATTTAATCTCTCATAAGCGCCCCGGCATTTAATGCTCGGGGCGTTTTCTAATTCTTGTAATTACCCCGGCCGTCTCCTTCGACCCTTCGAGTCTCCTCAGGGCAGGCTAGCTCAGGATGACGGA
>CAZVSF010000303.1:0-3464 GCA_964630195.1 uncultured Lentisphaeria bacterium | reverse complement strand
AAAATGCAAATTGCACCATAGACCCAGAAAGTTCCGGAGGCACCAAATCCTTTATTGAGGAGAGGGAAAGTATAAGTCAGGATAAAGCAGGCTGTCCATAGGGCAAAAGTTCCTATAGCCATTGCGGCGCCTCGGATCCTGTTGGGGAAGATTTCTGAAAGGATCACCCAGGTCACTGGTGCCAGTGTCATGGAATAGGCGGAGATTGCTAAAACCACCAGAACAAGTAAGGGCCAGCCTTGCACCTCGAAATAGAAGAGAATGCCCATGATGCTGTAAATGATGCCCAGACTTGCAGCACCGAGTAACATCAGGGGTTTTCTACCGAGTTTGTCCACGGTGTAAATGGCTACAAAACAGAATACCAGATTCACAGAGCCGGTGATGACAATATTGAAAAGGATATCGCTAACCTCATAGCCGGCTGCCGAGAACACTTCTTCTGCATAATTGAAAATCACGTTGATACCGCACCATTGCTGAAAAATGGCTAAAACGATTCCGATCAGCAGGATATTTCTCATGCCAGGAGCAAATAACGATTTGAAGTTCACTTTTTTAGTATCTGTCAATAGTGATTCCTTGATTTCCCCAATGGCCTTATCAACATATTCTTTGCTGCCAATTCTGGACAGAACCGTTTTGGCATGATCTGGTCGACCATGTTTTACCAGCCAGCGTGGACTCTCGGGGACTAAAAACATCAGAATGAAAAAGGCAGTAGCTGGTATGATTTCTGCCCAGAACATCCACCTCCAGCCGTGTTGTCCATTCCATGAAACCAGGATCTCAAGATTGCTGGCCCCTTCAGGAACAGGCTGGGCGATCTGCCAGTTGATTAATTGTGCTGCAAGTATTCCAATAACAATGGTTAACTGGTTGAGCGACACATATTTACCACGAACTTGCTCCGGGGCAATTTCTGCAATATACATAGGAGAAAGGTTTGAGGCCAGACCGATCCCTAACCCGCCCAACAAGCGATACATGATGAAGGCGTTAAGATTCGATGAAGCACCCGTTCCAATAGCAGAAATGATAAAAATGGCACCCGCGAATATGAGGAGTTTTTTACGACCCAATCGATCACTTAGTGTTCCCGATACAATAGCTCCTACAATACATCCTACCAAAGCACTGCTCATAACCCATCCCTGAATGGCCGGAGATTGGGTGATTTCGAAGAAGCGTTCGTAGAAAGGTTTGGCTCCTCCGATTACAACCCAATCGTAACCGAAAAGCAATCCACCCATAGCAGATACCATTGAAATACCCAATACAAAGGCAGGATTATAGTTCTTCATCTTGATTTGGTTTTCGTAAAAATAGGGATAAAAACCTTTAACTTTAGTCGAAAATTCAACGCAATACCTAAACCGCAAGCAAGAAATGAAAAAACTTCACTTTGCAATTTTGGCCATTGGTCTAATGGCCTCCTGCACACCAGAATCAAGTATTTATCTCGATGAACTGGATTTGTCAACCATGGGTGCCGGATGGGGTACTCCAAAGTCGAATAAGTCTATTACAGATGGAACGATCAGCATCAATAACAAGCAGTTTGAAAGAGGCATTGGAACTCATGCTTTGAGTACCTGGCTTCTTGCATTAGATGGTAAGTCAACAGTATTTTCCGCTTCTGTTGGTGTTGATGACGCAGCTTCTGAGGAAGCGAGCATCAAGTTTTATTTATTTGGAGATCAGAAGCTTCTGTGGGAGAGCGAGTTGTTGAAATGGGGCCAGGATGCAGAAGTTTGTGAAGTGGGCATTAAAGGAGTGAAGAAATTGGGACTATTGGTTACCGGAGCTGATGATGGTATTAATTTTGACCATGCAAACTGGGCTGAAGCTAAAATAAGCTATAAAAAAGTGGCTCCGGCAGTAATTGTCTCTGAGCCAGAGGCAGAATACATGCTAACTCCACCTGCGCCAGCTTCGCCAAGGATCAATGGTAGTCGGGTGACCGGTGTCAGACCGGGATCACCTTTTTTATATAGAATTCCTGCAAGCGGTGACCGTCCAATGGAGTTTTCCATTGATCATTTGCCAGATGGATTGAAATTAAACACAAGCGATGGTATTGTCACCGGGAAGATTGGGGAAAGAGGGCGCTATAAGTTAGAAATCACTGCAAGTAATAAGGCTGGGAGCGATAAAAAAGAATTCACCATCGTGGTGGGCGACACCTTGGCCTTAACTCCTCACATGGGGTGGAATAGCTGGTATATACACTATGACCGGGTGAGTGAAGCCATCATGCGGGAAGCCGCTGATCAGATGATTGCAACTGGAATGGCAGACTATGGATATCAGTACGTCAATATTGATGACTGCTGGATGGTAAAGCTAAATTCAGATGATCCTGAAATCGGTGGACCACTGAGAGATAAATCAGGAAAGCTTCTCACTAACAAGCGATTTCCTGATATTGTAGGGATGACAGATTATATTCATGAAAAAGGATTGTTGGCCGGGACATACATTTCACCTGGCCCGAATACATGTGCAGGATATGCAGGTAGTTATCAGCATGAGGCTCAGGATGCCAGGACATTTGCAGACTGGGGTTTTGATTTTCTAAAATACGACTGGTGCTCTTATGGTTCTGTTGAACCGCATGAAACCAGGGCAGACTACATCGCACCCTATAAACTCATGTGGGGTGAGTTGCAGAAACAGAAGCGCGACATAGTTTTGAACCTTTGTCAATACGGGATGGATAATGTTTGGGAATGGGGAGGCAATGTCGGAAACTCCTGGAGGACTACCGGTGATCTCGGCCTGGCCAATGGAGGAACCATGCCAGGGTTCTACTATATCGGAAGAACGAACGCTGATCACTGGGAATATGCCAGACCCGGCAATTGGAATGATCCTGATTACATTCTCATCGGCTATGTCGGCAGTGCCTTTAAAATGGGAGAAGGTGTTAAAACCAGCCTCAGCCCCAGTGAGCAATATTCCTATATGTCGATGTGGTCATTAATGGCGGCCCCGTTGATCTTCAGCGGTGATATGGCAAAATTGGACCCCTTTACACTCAATATCCTGTGTAATCACGAAGTCATTAGCATAGACCAGGATCCATTGGGCAAGCAAGGCCGAATCATTCGCGAAGAAAACGACCAACTGGTTATTATGAAGGATCTTGAAGATGGCTCCAAAGCAGTTGGCCTGTTTCATGTCTCAGGCGCTCAAAAAGAGCTGGTGGATTATTTCTTATGGGAACAAATAAATTCAGTTAAAATGGCAATTTCGGCAGAAGATTTAGGAATGAGTGATCAATTTCTGGTACGCGACGTTTGGCGGCAAGAAGATCTTGGAGCATTCTCGGGAACATTTGAAATTGATGTTCCATATCATGGAGTGGCGTTGTTACAGATTTCTGATGGAAATCTGTAACAGGGCTCAGGGCTCAGGGCTCAGGGCTCAGGGCTCAGGGCTCAGGGCTCAGGGCTCAGGGC
>CAZVSF010000302.1:0-3470 GCA_964630195.1 uncultured Lentisphaeria bacterium | reverse complement strand
GGGGAAGGCGGCATGCTTCCAGATGAGCAGGCAGCCAACAGTCGATATTTCTACGAGTTGGCCTCAGCCCGATTTGGATATTCCATGGATAAGGTCAAGAAATGTCAGGCTTTCCATTTTAAAGGTGGACAGGGAGCAAAAACGGGAACCGGCGGTCATCTCCCGGGCAATAAGGTCGTTGGGAAAATTGCAGAGGTTCGTGGTCTGTCTGAAGGAGAGGCTGCCATATCGCCGTCAAGATTTCCTGATTGGGAAAACCTTGAGGATTATAAACGGTTTGCTGAAGAAGTCAGAGAAGCCACTGGGGGCATTCCCATTGGTGTCAAACTTTCTGCACAACATATCGAAAAAGATATTCAAGCAGCACTGGATATTGGTGTGGATTACATCATACTCGATGGTCGCGGCGGTGGAACAGGAGCTGCGCCTCTCATATTCAGGGATAATATATCTGTGCCAACCATACCTGCCCTGGCTCGGGCTCGACGCTACCTGGATCAGCAGGGACGTTCTGATATCAGCCTGGTGATAACTGGTGGATTAAGACTTCCCGCCGATTTCATCAAAGCAATGGCACTGGGAGCCGACGCCATAGCAGTCTCTAATTCAGCCCTTCAGGCTATTGGGTGTATCGGGATGCGGGCATGTCACACAAATAATTGCCCCGTTGGGATAGCCACTCAAAATCCAGACCTGAGAGCGCGTATCAAAGTTGAGAAGGGCGCCCAACACTTGAACAATTTTTTTAGATCCTCAACAGAGCTAATGCAAGTGATGGCCAGAGCTTGTGGACATCGGCATTTAAACCAGTTTAATCAAAATGATCTGACCACCTGGAAACGGGATATGGCCGATCTGAGCGGGGTTAGTTTTGGAGGCGTGTCACATGAATAATCATGAAAAAATCAATTATCTGGAGTTTCCCGCAAAACATATGCAGCAATCTAAAGCTTTTTTCGGAGAGGTCTTTGGTTGGTCATTCGTGGATTATGGACCGGATTATGTTGCCTGCTCCAATGCAGGCATTGATGTGGGCTTTTTTAAATCTGACCTGACTGTGCAGTCCAATCGTGGAAGTGTTCTTATCGTCTTCTATAGTGATACCTTGGAGGAAACCCGGATAAAAAGTGAAAAAGCTCAAGGCAAAATAATTAAGCCAATATTTTCTTTTCCAGGCGGCAGACGCTTTCATTTTGAGGATCCTAATGGAAATGAATTTGCCGTCTGGTCAGAACCAGAGAACGCTGAATGAGAAATGCTTCAGTAGGTCTTGCACTAAAGACATCAATGCTAACTGGCATAGCATTAATTGCGTTTGCAGCTAATTCTGTTCTCTGCCGTTTGGCTTTGGGTGGTGGAGCTATAGATGCAGCCGGTTTCACCGTGGTTAGATTGTTTTCAGGAGCGCTGGTCTTACTGCTGCTTTTATGGTTGCGTGGTGAAAAACCTTATCTGCCCAAAAAAGGAACCTGGACATCCAGCCTCATGTTGTTTGCCTACGCCATTAGCTTTTCATATGCCTATATCACGCTTGATACGGGTACGGGAGCCTTGATTCTATTTGGCGCGGTGCAGATCACCATGGTCCTATTATCAGTTTTTGCAGGTAATCGTTTACACATCAGTGAATGGGTGGGTATGCTGGTGGCCTTTTGTGGATTTGTCTTTCTGGTATTACCTGGTGTGACAACACCATCGCCTTTCGGCTTTACGCTCATGTTGATGTCCGGAATTGCATGGGGAATTTACACACTGAGGGGACGTGACTCAAAAAATCCATTGTTGGATACTTCACATAACTTTTTAAGAACTATTCCATTGATTGCGATTGTGGCACTTGTAAGCCTAAACCACTCGCATTATTCGGTTGAAGGTCTTCTGTTTGCCTCGCTATCAGGTGGCCTGGCCTCTGGAGTAGGTTATAGTATCTGGTATGCAGCGTTAAGAGGTTTATCAGCCACCCAGGCTGCGGTCATTCAATTGCTGGTTCCTGTCATTGCAGCTATTGGGGGCATATTGTTTGTTTCGGAGGTTATTACCTTACGGCTGGCGCTTTCTGCGGGAATGATACTAGGTGGGATCTTGCTGGTCATTTTGGGGCGATACTTCTTTATTACCCGTCATTCAAACTGAGAACTAACTTGCATGACCAGGGTCCAGTAATCGTTTCCAGAACCTGAAGCTGGGTTGTACGTTTCATGACCTGATCTGGTATTGTATCGGGGGATAGAAGGAATAAGTAACAATGATCAAAAATATAAAACCCCTGGGTTTCATGTGGGAAACTCGCGATCCCTTCCTCTTTTGTGTCCATCATCAGGACGCCTATCCCGTTGGAGATGGCAAAATGGGACCATCAGCTTCATTGTCAGGTCGAAATATGGGTCAGGATTTCGCCCAGAAGGACGGGTGGAATATGTATCATGGTACCCAGGTCCCTGGATTTCCCGCGCATCCGCATCGCGGATTTGAAACCGTAACAGTTGTCCTTGATGGGATCGTCGATCATCATGATTCAGCGGGCGCTGCAGGTCGCTATGGTGATGGGGATGTGCAATGGATGACTGCTGGAAGTGGACTCCAGCACTCTGAAATGTTTCCCCTGGTACATGATGACAAACCGAATCCAATGCAGCTTTTTCAGATATGGATAAATCTTCCCGCTCGGTCAAAGACGGCGAAGCCGGCATTTAAAATGTTATGGTCAGAATCCATCCCCATCAAACAAATCAGGGACAATAAAGGCAGGAAAACTGAAACCCGCATCATCGCAGGTAAGTTTGGAAATATTTCAGCTCCCGATCCAGCACCAGATTCATGGGCTGCCAAAGCCAGTAACCAGGTGGCCATCTGGATCATTACCCTGGAGGCAAAAGCAGAATTTGTTCTGCCGACATGTGCTGATGGGGTTAACAGGGATATTTATTTTTATGAAGGTGAATCCATCGAAATTGCTGGAAAAACCATTCCCGAATACCATACATTTGAGCTGTCATTACCTGAGGAAGCAAAGATAAAAAATGGGTCGAGCCAATCACGATTGCTACTCCTTCAGGGGATGCCCATTGGAGAGCCCGTGGTTCGCTATGGTCCATTTGTAATGAACACTCAGGCTGAGATCCAGCAGGCATTCAATGATTATCGAGCCACACAGTTTGGGGGGTGGCCCTGGGACAGAAATGATCCGGTAAATTCGGCAGACAAAGGCAGATTTGCCAGATATTCCGATGGCTCTGAGGAGACGAAAGATACTTAAAAGAGTCTGATATCAAAAACAACAGGGTGATGCAATGCAGGAATGTAAATCTATCGTGTGGGTTCCTTGAGCGGATTTTCGTCCAGAAAAGTCAGGTGTCTAAAAAAGGTTTCAATTCAAAATGAGCCCAATATGGAAAAACCATTAATATTGGATTTAATAACGCCCCTCATGGTTTTGGTGATGGTCAATATGTTCATAGCATGTTCTCCTA
>CAZVSF010000301.1:0-3474 GCA_964630195.1 uncultured Lentisphaeria bacterium | reverse complement strand
TTGGCCAAGCTTTTCGGCTGATGTTGACTCAGAGCCATGCAAGCTTAATGAACGACCCGTGGTTGGCTCGCCAAGGAAGACACGAATGCCCAGGGTGTATGGGAACATACCCCACTCGGGATTACCATTCTCGTCCACAGAGCTTGCAGCGATGCAATTGCCAAAGAAGCTGTCTTCATCTGTAGCAATGTAGGGACCTGTGGTACCATCTGAATACTGGGCAACAACCCAGAAATCCTGAGCAGCAGGACTGGCACCAACAGGATAGAAATCCCATGCCATGTCTGGATATTCTGCAACATTATGACCTGCGCTTGTCCAGACGACATTGGAAAAGTCCGGCAAACCAGATGAATCAATCGAGCCCAGGACCCAGACGTTCTCAAATGAAGTTTCTGCATCATCAGCTGTAGACAGGATCGCGATCTCATTGATCACATAACCAGGTGTGATTGCAGCCTTAAAATGAGAAGCCCAATAATGATCCGTCGTACTTGGGTCGGCGATCCAGTACAGACCTTCATAACTACCATCATCGTAGGCTACCATTCCCATTGGAAGTGGTGGTGCCCACATGAGACCGATGGTTGTATCTTCCATTGCAGGATAGGCCATCAGATTTTGTGGTTCCGGCAGATACATATCCAGTGTAAAGTCTAGCGTAGTAGCAGCACCTTCAGCCACTGCTACCATGTCCACATGCTGAGGAATATAGTTTACACGCATGACGTCAACTTCGTAGTCGCCGGCTGGTACTGTGATTGTATACATGCCAGACGCGTCAGACTGTGTTCCTTCATCAGCAAACATACCCATGGCATGAACATCTGCAAATCCAATGGGATTGCCACCACCATCGGTGATGGTTCCAGTGATGGTTCCTGGTTGTGGAGCTTCTTCCAGAACGATGTTGTCAACAGCCATACCATATGCCCAACTATCATTATCATCATAATGGAAACCGAAGCGGACGGTAGAGCCAACATACTCGCTGAGGTTAAAGAGTACACCCGTCCATTCACTTGGTGAATCAGCCAACGGATAAACCATGGCTTCTTCTCCGTCGAAGACGAGGAATTCACCACCATTACCACCGCGAACGGTATAGTTGAATAAAATCTGAGGACTGACGGCAGCTGAAAAATCAACCCATGGTGTCCACAGGATTTCATTTCCGTTTACGCCAGAACCCCAACCATCGTCATCGATAGCCACAAACTGAGTTCCACCAGGAACATGCCAGTAGTTGTAGGTATTCTCTTCGAAGTAGGCACTGTCACCTATTTCCCAGTTTCCGCCATCTGGCTCGCCAATTTCTTCCATGACATAGCCAAATGGTAATACATGATCAACAAAAGATTCAAAATCTTCAGTAAATGGGAAGGCCCAGAACACAGGTGCCCAAGGTGTTGCTGAGACTGTGTCTGATGAGAATGATTCTGAGAGGTCGGGTAGGATTTGAGTCACATGATAAGCATAATCAGTACCACCAACTACATCCAAATCAACATAACCGCCATGGAATTCCCGATCAATTGCATCTATTCCACCTGCAATGAGCGCGCCATCGCGGTAGACATTATAGGTGGCCAGGTAATCAGGATCTGTAATGCTAACCATCACAGAATCTTCATTGTTGGTCTCATCTGATTCATCGACACTGTCATAGGCATCAACGATAAAACTGACGTTGAAATCGCCAGGTCCAAGATTCATCCAGTTTAATCCAAAGATACCCAGAGTATCACTGCCGCCTACTTCAAGCGCGCGTGGATAGGTATAACCAACATATTCACCATTGATATACCATTGGCTTGTTGTAAAGGAGCTGGTATGATCCAGTGTACCCAGATTGCTAACCTCAGCAAACACGGTGTCAGCACTCACCCACATATCTGTTACTGCCAGATCTGGGGCATCAAGAACTGTGCTGAATGAAATGTCAACAGTATAGTCAACACCACCGGTGGAATAACCATCGACCACAACAATATAGTCGCCAGGTGTAACAGCAGATATCACCTCGGATCGCAAGCTACAGGCATCATCGTTCTGGTCCAGCATGGTGACACAGTCTGCGGCGTAGATCTCCATTTTGGTATCACCTGTTGTTCCAGCACAGGTGTTGGCAAACAGGTACCCGGCTTCAGTGATGGTTACCAGATAGGCAACATCGTTACCGTTACCATATGGGAAACTGTTTGTAAAAGCAGCAGTACTTCCAGTTTCTGTAAATGGAAGCGATGCGACCACAAAAGGTTCAGTACAGTCATTACCTAACTCGCGTAAGTTGAAGCTACTACCGCCCATATTTGCCCATTTCTGGAGGACAGCCTCATCTTCAATAATATGCTTCACCTTGCGACTTTCGAGCCCTGAGATGAAACGCTCTGGAACAACGTTATATTCTTCCGGAGCAGGATCCCAGCTTAACATCACTTCCTCTTCGCCAGCCATGGCCATGAGATGGCGTGGTGCGGCTGGTGGAACCAGGACGTCGATCATCAAGGAGTCGCGGTTATTGGTCTCATCACTTTCAGCGACGTCATCATCAATATCAGCGACAAACAAGACCTCGTGCATGCCTGCACCGAGGAAATCATAATTCACGCCGATAAGCGAGTAGGTAAAGCTCTCACCAGCCATGAGTGCTACGTCAGTTTCGGATACATATCCGAGATAGTCACCATCGATATAGAGACCATGATAATCGGTTCCAAAATATCCAGGAGAATCGCCATCACCAGCATTGGTCACAACAACATCCAGGGTATCCTGACCGGTATAATTCATTGAACTCACCACGAAGTCAGGCACACCATTGGTACCTGTGATGGTCAACGTATAATCACCACTTGAGAAGCTTGAATATCCAAATACCTTCACGAGATAATCACCTGCAGGAAGTGCATCCAGGGTTACCTCTGATTGTACACCACAAAAATCATCGTTCGATGCAATGTAGGTCAGTGAATCACAATCTTCCCAGACTTCGATTTTCGTATCAAAAGTAGAACCACATAATGACACGGTGACAAAATCATAGCTGCCATCAGTGTTGAATGAGTACCAGAAAACTTCACCACCGGCAAGCGCGCCACCAGTTTCAGGATCATTCACATCACCATAAACAATAGGCAAGTCGCAGGCGTCACCAGGCATTGGATAATCTTCATTGTGGTAACCCATGCCATACCAGAAATTCTGATCATATACGATCCATTCTGAATCGTCTGCATTGGTACCAGCAGAAGTCAACCAGTCCGTATTACCAGTTACAACATCAGGTTTACGAACAAGATTGTGATTGGCTGTACCGGCAGATACACCGGCAACATCCCAACCTGAACCTGGATCACCATCGGTTAAACCGATGACATCAACAAAAGTTGTATCCTCACCCACAATGTGGATCAGCGCTCTGGCATCGTCACCATTGTGATGAACGACACTGGGGTACGATAAAACTTCATC
>CAZVSF010000300.1:0-3483 GCA_964630195.1 uncultured Lentisphaeria bacterium | reverse complement strand
AACAGCTTTTGCGCTCTGGAACGGCTCCCGCTGCTCTGTCTGGTGAAGCACAGAGTGCTGAATAACGGAAAGACTGCATACATAAAATGAAAATTGCGTTGAAAGAATTACGTGAGAGCCATGTATGGCTCAAGATCATTAAGTTTAAACCTCTTGTAAAAAGCTCCATGTCTATTGACTCCCTTTTACGAGAAACAAATGAGCTCATTTCAATATTTGTGACCAGTATCAATACGGCTGCAAAAAATACCCTGAATAGTAAAGAATCCTGATTCCACACATGCTGAAAGCAAAGTACTTCGACATGCTTCACTCACTATTCGTTATTCGATATTCTCAGCTTAAACCATTATGAGGCAAATATGAAATACCAACCCCATCTCCAGTCAACTCCAAGCATGTTTCGTGGTCCTCGGGGAAGAACCAGAGCTGTATTGTCCTCAGTATCCCATGGAGTCGCTGGGCTTTTGGCCACTGTCCCTGCACCGAAGAAACAAACCCGGCCTGTCCGTCCAGCAACTCCCGTGATTCACTATGATGTCCCCGCTAACAGCCGCATGGCCGGTTAGGCGTGCCAGATTCCGGGAGCTGCAGCATCCCGGTAGCATTTTACTCCCCGCAGACCTGCGGACCTTAAGCCTTTCGACCCGCCGTTGGCGGGGCAGACCTGCCTCAACTACTCAATACAACTCTCTGCGCCATTTCGACAAGCTCAATGCAACGCTCTGCGTTCTCCGCGAGAGACAAAATGAAAAGTGTTATCCATGTCCTGATTTTGCCCCTTCGACTTGGCAACCTTCAATCCGCCTTCACTCTCCGAATTACGCTGGGCAAGCGATAGGACCTTCGACCAAATGAAAGATGTTCTGCACATAGAAGTACCATCATTCCCTGCCACGGTAGAACAGGCTGTTCATAGCAGTTATCGTAATCGCCCCGTGGTGGTGGCTTCCGGCTCTGGAGGGCGTGCGATCGTTCTGTCTGCTTCTGGTGAGGCGCGCCATGAAGGCATCCATCGAGGTATGCTCCTGGGGCAGGCCCTCAAGCTGGAGCACCGTCTTATCGTAGTAGATTCCAATCCTGAATTATATCAGCGCGCCATGGCAGCCATTACGGGCCAGGTTTCTCGCTATTCACCCTATGTGGAACCCATCCGCTATGGTCAGGTTGCCATTGACATGACAGGTACCACACGTTTGCTGGGACGCATCAAGGATAGTGCCTATCGCATCCATAAGGATATTCGTGAATCATTTCGCCTGACTTCCAGCATCGGCATTTCTGTCAACAAGCTGGTTTCATCTGTGGCGGCGCGTTATATCCGTCAATACGCTGAGCTCTTTGACGTTTTACCTGGAAATGAACGCACCTTCCTGGATCCCCTGGAACTCAAGATGCTGCCGGGCATCGGTCAGGGCACTGACCAGCTGCTTCTGGAAGAGTTAAATCTGACCACCATTGGCATGCTGGCTTCCGTTCCCATCAATAAGTTGATCCTGGTCATAGGCAAGCATGCTTTGACCTTGCATCAGAAGGCATTGGGTATCGATTTGAGCCCCGTGATGCCCCCTGAGCAGCGCCTGGAGATAAAAGAAGAGTATACCTTCAGTGAGGACACCAACGATGATCAATTGATCATGGGCGTGGTCTACTATCTGATTGAGAATGGCTGTAGCCGCCTGCGCCAGAAAAACAAGAAGGTCAACAGCTTCCGCATATTCTGCCGTTACTCAGACAGCAAGATTGCCACGCGTACCATTCGATTGCCGGAGGCAACACACACCGAATATCTCATGTTCTACCACACCCAGAAGATATTTGAACAACTCTTTGAACGACGGACAAGGGTCCGCTATATCTCCATCGGTTTTGAAAATCTCATACAGGCAGCCCAGCAGATCAGTCTCTTTTCTCAGGTGATCGACCCTGATGCTGCCAAACATGGCAGTTTGCATCAGGCCATGGACAAGCTGCGCGCCCGGCACGGCTATCCCGTCATAAAATTTGGCCTGACAGAGCCCGTAACGCTGGTGGATAGGGGCACAGCTAGCGCATGAGGCAATTACCTGACAGGAAGACGATCCGTTTGCATGGATGGGACTACAGAAAAAACGCAGCATATTTTGTGACAATCTGCACATCGGGCCGGAATCATTTTTTTGGTCAAATTATAAATGGCAGCATGCATTTATCTGAAATTGGGGTGATTGCGCAGGAATGTTGGCAGAAAATCCCACAACATTTTCAGCATACCAGTTTGGGTGCAAATGTGATTATGCCTGACCATATCCATGGGATTGTAATCATTGATAAACACAGGGGTATAAATGCAACAGGTGAAATGGATAATATGGATAATGGGAATGGGAATAATTGTAGGGTTGTTGCATGCGACAACCCTACAACAACAAACAAACCATTAGAAATTACCGTGCACAGATATATGTCATCCAAACCCGGTTCATTATCAACAATTATCCGTTCATATAAATCCGCTGTCACCAAATATGCCCACAAAATAAATCCTGAATTTGCCTGGCAATCACGTTTTTATGATCATGTCATCAGAAATCCTGATTCCCATGATAGAATCATGCAATACATCCAGAATCACCTAAAATTCAAAATTCCCAATTAGCAATGGCAACCTTTAAGGGACTGGATGTTTTCCAGCGTGCAATACTGATGGCCAAATACATCTATACCATTACCTCAGAATTCCCTGACAAAGAACGCATGGGCATGACTGCCCAGATTCAACGCGTCGCAGTGAGCATCCCGGCCATCCTGGCTGAGGGAACTTCCAGACGCACAACCAAGGACCGCCAGCTCGCCGTGGATGTTGCCCTGGGGGCTCTGAATGAGATCTATGCCCAGTTGCTGGTGGCAAAAGAACTGAACTATCTCCAGGAATCAGAGATAAAACGATTTGAACGCGGCTATGACGCGTTGCGCCCAAAATTGATAGCTTATCAAAGGTCTATCCCGGCAAATCCCGACAACGGGCTGCAGTGAGATGATCCCCCAAGAAATTAGGAATTAGGAATTAGGAATTAGGAATTAGGAATGGTTATGAAGCAAAACAATGTTGTCCAAACAAAAAGCTATGCATTTGCATTGAGAATCGTGAAGCTTTATCAGTACCTGGTGAAAGAAAAACAAGAGTATGTGCTTTCGAAACAGCTAGTGAAGAGTGGTACATCTATTGGGGCGAATGTTGAAGAAGCAATTGGTGGTCAATCGCAAAAAGATTTCCAGGCTAAGCTGTCAATTTCATATAAGGAAGCACGCGAGACACATTACTGGCTCCGCCTCATGCAGGATAGCGGGTATCTAAACCCAACTGAGTCTAAATCCCTTTTGGAAGATTGTAGTGAGCTATTGAAGATCCTTGGCAGTATTCAACTCACCATGAAAAATCAAACTCGAATTCGTAATTCGTAATTCGTAATTCGTAATTCGTAATTCGTAATTCGTAATTCG
>CAZVSF010000299.1:0-3501 GCA_964630195.1 uncultured Lentisphaeria bacterium | reverse complement strand
CGTCAAACTCTGGGAGTCCCCCGGCAAAGCCGGGGGTTTACCCATGATTATTACACTCCCCACCCTCTGAGGAGTTTGCTATTGCCTCACAACAGGAACTTTTCTGACTCCTTTTATTTTATTGAGAAATACTATAGGTGTGCCAGGCGGTCGTCTTAAAATTTGCCGGGCTAATAGTGGTTCCTGCAGTAATATCCTGAATCGTTGCGCCTTCTGCTACTGAATAAGAAAACACTTTAAAAGCAAAAAGCACCACCTCTTCAGAACCTTCGCGTGTCCAGGCAACTCCCTGCCATGAATTACCACTTCCAATCAGATGACGGATTTCCATTTTTTCCAGTACCTGCATGTACTCCTTGTTTGCCTGGGTAATAGCCTCAATGTCGTCTGTAAGACTTTGCAGCAGATCAAGGTTGGCAACGCCCACGACACCTTTGGATGCAAGTGCACGATAGTAGCTTTCAGCTTCGATCAGGGTGTCGGCCACGCAACGATACAGGCCGTATTCACGGCCTTCAATACGCTCGAACATCTTCCTGACTTCGGCAGTTGGCGTAGAATCTTCCAGTGTATAGGTCTCATATCCATAACCACCGCTTGAGAGCCCCAGCGGCCCGCACCCCTCTATGTGAACCTCAGTTAAACCAATATCCCAAATCTCTTTCTGCAGGGCGAGTGTGCGCTCAAGTTGGGGGACCGGTTGTGGACGAGAATAGTCTGCCCTAACTCCGATTGTTAAAAACGAGTCCTGCCAAATGCCGTCAAAGCCGGTAGCCTGAAACGCACTACCATACTTCTCAACCGCATAATCAAAGTAGCCACTATAGAGGCTCAAGCCAACAATATCACCCCAGCCAAAATCATCCGGGTACCCCTCGCGCGCCCACAAAACCCAGTCCAGGTTCTCCGGCACTAACGGTGAAGACATCGATAGATGGGACGGGGTCGACCAGAAAATTATCTTGATGCCAAGATCATGGGCAGTATCAATCATGTTTTTCATGGCCTCCACACCGCCGATTGCTTTGCTGATTTCTAAATACCAGGGGGCATGCCCTGATCCCTGCCCCATACTCCCCGGCAGGTATTCCGACTCATGGTGTTCAGCATCTGCCTCCCAGGGAATTTGCAGGTAAATGACTTTCATTCCGTACTGGGCTGCCTGGGGAAGGCGGTTCGTGGCAAAGTCATTCAACCATAGCTCATCACCCTCATAGGTACTACCGTTTCGGTAATCTCTAAGGTAGTTTTCCGGTGGTGCTATCCAGATCAGTGTTGGCTTCGGTTCAGTGGTATTCAGTCCAATCTCCTCCCGGTAACTACTGGCGATTGCATCATACATGGCAGTCCACTCGTCAAGAGCTTCCCATTTGGTGTTCACAGTATCATCGGTCCAGAGCCAGTATTTAAGTGGTGTCTCGTGGGTTTCACCCGTTTTAAACGGTACTTTTGACTTCACCATTAAACGGCCGGCATCGGCAACTATCTCAACCGGTGCTGCTGCCGGTTCATCAAAATAGCTCACCAACAGTCCGTGAGGTCCTCCTGAAAAAAAGAAGGGTTGGATATCCCCAAACCATGTTCCCTGGTTGACATGAAAGGGCGTAGCAAAGTCAAGCCGGCCTTCCAGGAACTGGCCCCAGGTTTGTGCAAAGCTCCAGTCACCATAACGAATATTCACAGGTTCGGTAACACTAAAGTAGGTAGCCGTGTCGAGATCTGTCGTTCGCACCTTCCAGCCAATCCCCGAATAGTTATGATCATCAAGTTTCGTCTGCTTCGCCGAAAACACCCATTCCAGTAAGCCGCCGGTACTGGTACCGGCATTGTCAACACTCATACTCACAATGACTTCATCTGATTCCACGCTGGTGCTGATATAAGTGGTTTCATCAAGATCAGTAGTGGTGACGGTTCGTCCCGTAAGATCCGACCACTGGTTGTCATTATCTGCCCGTTTCTGAAGCAATGCTGCCCAATCGTCAACAACTTCAACAGGATCTGGGCTTATACCTTCAAGTGCGGGAGGTAACATCGAGATTCCCTGAGGGGCGGAGAGTATTTCACGCTGATCGGCATACATCTTTTGAATAGAAGTGATTCCTTCATCACGCTGTAGCACAATACCCACCTTTTCCGGGAATAGAATGGTAATGCTGGTATCGTCTTCAGTAACTGTTGGATTTGATGCGGGGTATTCAATCCCTGCCTCCGGCAACGAGGCGGTTATATCCTCACCTTTCCAGAAAACCACTCCCCGGTGGGAGGAATCTTCAGCATCACTGAAGGTGAGATTTGTGCTGCCGGTATCCAGACTGAGGAGGGAAGTCAGGCTGGCAGTGCTCAACTCGGCTGAAATGTGTAACTCAGATAATGCGTTTTCACCATCGCTGCTAAATTTTAGATAAAGGGTTTCCCACCCGAGCACACTTCCTGTCACCTCCTCATCTACCTCGACCAGATCCGTATTTATTTCGTCCTTCCAGACAGTGGTCCAGTTCTCATCGTCTGTTGAAACTGAGATCGTGACATAGCTGCCGTCAAATTGACCCACCACCGTTTTATGCATACCATCAGCACTCGAAAACCGCAGCGTTTCAATTGGATGACTTAAGTCAAATTTGTAAATCAGATCACCCTTAAACCACAGCAGGTCTTCTTTATCATTAAATGCCAGCAAATCTGCTTCATAACGATAGAGGTCAATAAGCACCTTTGGCTTTGGATAATCTTCATCCAGGTCCAGCAGGCTTTCGGTCGGTTCTTCGGCGTCCGGAACATTAAAATCCTGCTCACGGCCGCGAAAGTTACGCTTAAATAAATCAGAATATCCAAACTCTGCAGTATCGTCCGGTTTTATGACTATAACCGAATCGGTCAGCAGCGTGCCGGCTATTTTCTTACTGTTGAAAGCAGGTTCTCTAATCTGTTCTACCGCAAGCAGGCCAAGGCTGATTGTGGTTGATTTTGTTGCATCAAGGGTGATGGTAGTTGGAGAAGCGGTCACTTCAATCTGGTCTGCAACCTGGTTCGTGTCATCAACGCTGGTTGAAAATGTAATGATAATTACTTCCCGGTCTTCGGAATCACCCTGGTTGGAAAAGGTTACCGCAGCATCAAAGTCAGTGGACGTATCACTCACTACGATAGACACTGTTTGTGTTGCCCCGGCGCAAAGCATCCCGTTTTCAGGAGAAACCGATAGTAAGGTATTGTTTGATGTCGCCGTCCAGAAAAGAAGACCATCTCCACCATTTTTAACTTCTATGGATGCTTCCGTGTTCTGCAGATCAAGCAGAATATCGGCGTTATCAGTTACCTCTATATCCGGCACTCCCAGACAGCCACAGCAAAAAAGCAGTATAATGACAGTTATTGACTTTAATGTGCGCATAACATTTCTCCTTTTTCTAATAAAGACGACTTCGTTGGAAGTCCATATGCCACGTTGCACTTCATCTTTAGTCACTCCGACGTACACCTAAGTACGCCTCGTTCCTA
>CAZVSF010000298.1:0-3507 GCA_964630195.1 uncultured Lentisphaeria bacterium | reverse complement strand
GAACTACCTTGGGTACAAAGTGTATTTTTCAATATTTTGGGTAACCTTCACAAACTCAGCATGATACAATTACTTTTGCACTCCCTGATGAAATATGCGGGCTAAAGATATTTTCAGGGATTCACAAGCCAGCTTTTTGAAGTTAAAAGGGTGCTATCGTCAGGCGTTACTAGTCCCCCGGAAAAATGAAGTGCCCCCTGATCAGAGGGGGCAAAATTGGATCGAATTATCTAAAGATCAGTGCAACAAATTGAAGTTATTTCAACAGGGTGACTTTCTGAATATGATGCGAACCCTGGTACTCTATCTTCACAAGATACACACCCGATGAAAGGGATTCTGTCTGGATAACAAATTTATGTGAACCCATGCTTAAGGCTGGCTTCTCCTGGATGAGCACTCGGCGGCCAAGCAGATCATACAACTCCATCTTGACGTTGCCTGCCTCATTTAGATTGAAGGGAATGGTGGTCATCCCGTTAAATGGGTTGGGGTAGGCCGGACTCACCTCAAATTGTGAGGGTTGTTGCGTTGGGTTATCAACTGATACCCAGAAAAGATCGGGGGGATTGGTGGTGAACCTGATGATCCGTCCGGATGTCAACTCTGCCGCACCCGGGGCGTAATTTCTGGCATACACATACATGAGACCATCATTTTGATCAGGAGACTCAATGCCAACCGTGGAGTAGTTATTGATCTGATCCACATCATTTACTTCAAAATACTGAAATTCGATGACACCATTGCCATCGTCTGCCACCAAACCAGCAGGATCGTGTAAGATGATCTGGAATGTTTCCAGATAGCTTCTATCCCCAAAGCCATTCCAGACCTCATGCCATTCGATGATAAATTGCTGATTGGTCTGGTCGTGAAAGGTGTATATATCGATTGGGCGACCCACTTCCTGACCATTGACCAGCGTGTCATTATCCAGATCATCCCAGAAGGGTGCCAGCATGGCATCGGGTCCCAGCGGCATGGGAATTGACCAATTACGGAAATAATTAATATTATCGACTCCGAATGCTGCCCAACCATTAGAGTTGATCGTTAGAATATCATAATCAGTATCATAATATTTAAAGCTGAAGGGCAGGGACACGATCTCATGATCATCGTCACTCAATGAATAATGCTGAGCGCCACTTTCACTGGCGAGATCCGTCCAGGCATAGGTGGGAAGTTCATCATATTCAGTATCCGTATTATCATAAGCCCAGTAGCCATCATTCTGGAGGGGCGGCGTGGGATCACTGCTGTATTCAGAACCGATGATGACCATAAATTGTCTGTGATAGAAGGGCTCTGACTGAGCTCCCAAGGTAAAGTCAAAGCGTAATGGCAGTCGACTCCCGTGGGCAACCGCTTCCAGCGACCCGGAAAAGACATTGTCGGAAAAATTTAGAACGCCTGCTGCATCCAGAGTTGCCTCTCCAGAAATATCAGTGAGGCTGACAAATTCCGCAGTACTACTGAGACTTATATGGACAGTCGAGCCGGCTGCATCGAGACCCTGGAATCTGCCGCTGAGATCCAGGCTGAAGTTGGCACCTGGCTGTGGGCGTATATGGTCTTCAAATTGTATTTCCAGATCGGGTGATACGACTGTAACAGGAATGGCCACTGTCAAAATATTTTCAGCTATTTCCACATTCAGTTCGATCTCTCTGTCCACCAGATGGATGATGGGAGCTGTCACCGCTGCAGGACTGGCCGTCCCCCCTGCCGGAATCGTTAGATCCCCCAGCGTTGCTGAATAGCTGCCATCCGGTGCACTTAGATTCAAGGCCACAGTAGCCGACTGGGTTCCATAATTATGAAATTGAGGTGTCCAACTGGTCATACCAACATGGACATGCTCCAGCATGCCTGCAAAGGCGATCCCGTTACCATCAACGGGTGCTATTTCCACAGTCACCGGTGTATGTCCGGGACTATTCAGGGTGATTTCCAGTGGTTCCGAGGGATGGGCTTCATCATAGAAGGAACTGCCATCAAATCGATGAATTCTGATGTGCCCGTCTGACCATCTTCCAGATCCTATCAGGGCATTATTCTGACGGAGGGCAAAAACACCTTCCGGGAGGTCTGACCGGTCCAGCGTGATCAGTCCATCATCCCAACTTACTTCCCCAAAATCTGAGGCATCAAGTGAAATGGGTTCAGGATTAAGGAGCCACACTGGCAAACTTGGATCCCCCATCACATTGTAGGTGTGGTAATAGAACTCTGCCATCTCACCGGGACCCAGTTCATTCACAAATTCTTCAATAAATCCAAACTTTGAAGCCACAAGTGCCGGTCCCAATTCACTGACATGCCCTTCCATAAGTGCATCCCAGAGTTTGGAATTGAGAGCATTGTTAAATTTGGTCCGGGTATGCAGATCCGATGGTGCCACAACGGCGACTGCACCGGCGGGTACAGAAACACTGCCCTGGGTAAGTAGCGCTTCACAGAAGGCGGGATCAATATTACTGTCAAACTTGCCGGTTCCGCAGACAAAGCTGAAAACGATGGGCAGCTTATTGCCATTGTTTAAAGCGCCATCATCAAAATCAGTGACATGGAAATGGGGAAAATGCCAACCATGGGCATCACCCCATCCACGGTAATTCACAATACCGACACCTTCATTCCAGGTATTTAATATCTGTTCAGGACCTGTAGTCGGGGGATAAAAGACGGTATCCACATTTGAATAACCAAAATCATACAATTCGTCCCTGAGCCAGAGGGAGGTCCACACTGGCGTTAAAATGGTCCCTGTATCTGCATAATTCCCGGCCGTAACCAGAGCTCTCTCCAGATACCCTGAGGCAACATCAGGTGTTCGGGAATAATTAATGGTTCTCACAATAACCTTGGCCAATTCCTGAGCGGTATCCACAGGCCAGCGACCTATAAATGCCTCTGGAAAATAGTCATCAGGACCACCATCAATTAAAACGTAAGGCAGATCTGATACATCATTTTCTGGACCATAACTAAAGGCGGGCAAAGCATAAGCGTCATCAACATCCCCAATGAGAAGGACATATTCCAGAGAATTCGCATGATAAAAATCAGCGATAAAGGTACGAATATCAGAAGTCGTGTTTCCCGTCACAGACAGGGGTGCCATGGTGACACGATAGCCCTGTTGTTCCTTGAGAACCCGGAATGGCTCCAGGTACGGATTAGCCAGTACGACGTCTGCAGCAATAATGAGAAAATCCCCGCGTTGATAGGTTTCCCAATTATAGCGGTTCTGAATGGAAGGATAGTCCTGTAAAAGATCTTTAAATGCCAGAGGTCCAGATGCAGAAAAAGCGAATGACACCAGAAGCAACTGTATTAGAATTTTTGTGATAAGGTTTTTCATAATCTTGTATTTCTATATAATTCTTTTTATAATTTATTCATTAACAGTAGTTTATGTGTTACATATGACTGCGAGTTTTCGATACGAATAAAATAAATTCCCGTACTCATAGTGTTCCCTGACATGTTCTGGCCACG
>CAZVSF010000297.1:0-3512 GCA_964630195.1 uncultured Lentisphaeria bacterium | reverse complement strand
CCATTTATGCCAATGCAAATGGGACATGGAAGGATATTTACAAGACGGTGGATGCGGGCAACACCTGGACCGCAACCAACTCAAATATTGGCGCATCATCGTATAATTGGTGGTTCAGCAAGATCAATGTGGATCCAATCAATGCAAATGTTGTATACTCAGGAGGATTTAATTTGCACAAATCAACAGATGGTGGTGTTTCGTGGCAACGGGTTAATGGTTTGCATGTCGACCAACATGGGATATATATCCATCCCAAAGACAATAGCCTGGTAGTTATGGGGAATGATGGTGGTGTCTATATTTCAACCTCAGGAACTGCGAGCCAGTATTTTATTACCAAACTCCCCATAACACAATTCTACACTTGTGAAGTTAATTATCAGCGTCCTGAGCAACGCTACGGTGGAACTCAGGATAACGGGACCAATAGAACCCTCACCGGCAAAGACGATGACTGGCGTTCGATATATGGGGGTGATGGCTTTGTTGTGCGAGTGGATCCTGTAAACTCAAACTATGTTTACGCAGCTTACCAAAGAGGAGGATTCGGAAGATCAGAAGATGGAGGTAATCATTTTGGAGGGGGTAAGAATGGGATTACCGGTTCCAACCGCTTTAACTGGAAAACTCCTTACATCCTGGATCCTAATGATCCAGCCATCATGTATATTGGTTCTCAGAATGTATACAAGTCAACTAACCATGCAGCCTCATGGACCCGGATCAGCAATGACCTGACCAATGGTAATCAACCACCATGGAATTATGGAACAATTACCTGTCTTGCTGTTTCGAAACTCAACGGCGATGTACTTTATGCAGGTTCTGACGACGGAAATGTGTGGGTTACAACAAACGGCGGGAATGGGTTGAATTGGACTAAGGTCTCAGATGCCCTGCCCACAAGATGGGTTACCTCAGTGGCGACAGACCCATTTGAAGAAAATACCGCTTATGTTACCTTCTCTGGTTTGCGATACTTTGATTATGAACCCCATGTTTTCAGAACCAAGGACTTAGGAGCAACATGGGAGGATATATCAGGTAATCTTCCGGATATGCCGATCAACATCATAGTCATTGATCCAGATAATCAAGGAAGTATGTATGTTGCTGCCGATGATGGCGTATATGCTAGTTACGATGCTGGTGAGAACTGGGAAACTCTTGGAAATGGATTGCCAATTGTTCCGGTATTGGATTTGAATTTGCATGCGCCAAGCAGAACTTTACTTGCAGCTACTTTTGGCAGGTCACAATGGCTGATTACTTTGAAAGCTTCATCCAGCACTGGCGGTGTTGAGAATCCAATGTCTCAATTAAATATCTATCCCAATCCTTCAGCAGACATTGTGAATATTGAATTCACTCTTGGTGCACCACAAACAGGCCAAATACTGATTTACGACTTCTCGGGCAAGTTGCTTAAAGAACTCTACCAGGGATCATTTGCTCAAGGTGCAAATAAGTTCCAATGGGACGGAAAAGTTTATGGACAAAGCAGGATACCAGGTACATACATTTGCCGGGTAGTAAGTAATAAAACGATTCTGTCAAAGAAAATTCAGATCGTTGACTAATTGTTTAACAACATATTACAAATGAATGAAATCCCGCTCCGGCGGGATTTTTTTTATTATCTTATCAGTCTAAAACTTGTTTAACCTAAACCCAATCATCATGTTACGTTCATTCTATAGGACATTCTTGTTTCTCGCACTCATGTTGGCAGCACTTGGTCTCCAGGCACAGGAACTTACGCCTGATTTATTTACACAACTCAGGTACAGGCACATTGGACCTCCCGGCAACCGCGCATCAGCCGTTGTGGGTGTCCCTGGTAATGATATGGTTTCTTACGTTGGTGCCTCTTCGGGCGGCATTTGGAAAACTGAGGATGGAGGCTTAAACTGGGATCCAATATTTGATGATGTACCCGTACAATCAATTGGAGCACTTGCGATTGCCCCTTCAGACCCCAATGTATTGTGGGCAGGAACTGGTGAGGCTTTTATCAGAAGCAATGTATCCATTGGTAATGGAGTCTATAAATCCACTGATGCCGGTAAAACATGGAAACACATGGGGCTTGACCTGACCGGGAGAATCGGGCGCATTGTTATTGACCCAAGAAATCCTGACATCGTTCTTGTCGGAGCTCTTGGTCACTGCTATGGTCCTCAAAAAGATCGTGGTGTGTTTAAAACTACCGATGGAGGCATAACATGGAAGCATGTCTTATTTGCTGATGAGAACACAGGTTGTTTTGAGATCGCCATGAGGCCGGATAATCCTAGAATTCTTTTTGCCGGTTTATGGCCACTGGAAATAAAAACTTACGGACGCGAAAGCGGTGGTCCGGCTGGTGGATTATATTATTCTGATAACGGAGGCGACAGCTGGAAGAAGCTGGAAGGCAACGGACTGCCTTCAGGACCTATCGGGAAAGTAGGAATAGCCATCTCAGAAAGCAATCCTGACGTCGTTTATGCGATGATGGAGACAGGCACCCCAAATAAGGGCGTCCTATGGCGATCAACCAACGGAGGGAAACGCTGGCGCTTGGTAAGTAAAGACAGATTGCTTAATGAACGACCTCATTATGCTTCCAGAATCATGGTGAATCCGGCAGATGAGAACCTGGTGTACTTTGCAGCAAATTCGCACAGTATCTCCTATGATGGTGGACAAACTACAGAACGATCTGGCTGGAGTGGCGACACCCATGATATGTGGGCCGACCCGATGAATCCAGACAGAATGATGATCAGTGATGATGGTGGTGCCATCATGACCTTCAATAGAGGTAGAAGTTGGAACCGGATTAAGATACCCATTGCCCAGATGTACCATGTTGCGGTGGATAATCAAATCCCCTATTATGTTTACGGTGGGAAGCAAGATGGTTCTGGCAATAAAGGTCCCAGCGTTTCAAGCGGTCGGAATGATAACGATTGGGAATCAACTGCAGGTGGCGAATGCGGCTTCATCATCCCGGATCCTGTTGACCACAACATAGTTTGGGGCGGCAGCTACGTGGGACAATTTACCCGTGTAGATTACCGAACCGGCTTCAACAAATCAGTGATGATTTGGCCCGAATCAACTTATGGGGCAGCCGGGAAAGATGCCACCTATCGTTTTAACTGGACTTTCCCGATCGCCATTTCACCACATGATCACAATACCGTGTACGCAGGCAGCCAATTTGTGCATAAAACCACTGATGCCGGCAAAAGCTGGGAAATAATTAGTCCGGATCTGAGCACAAATAACCCTGACTGGTTACAGCCAAGCGGTGGCTTAACTAAAGATAATATTGGTGTCGAATTTGCTTGTCTGGTTTTTGCCATTGCCGAATCGCCAAAAGAAAAAGATTGTATCTGGGCAGGCACAAATGATGGATTGGTACACGTAACCAGAGATGGAGGTAAAACCTGGACAAATGTGACAAACAATGTACCGGATCTACCTGCAGATGGTACTATTAGTAATCTTGAACCATCTCG
>CAZVSF010000296.1:0-3544 GCA_964630195.1 uncultured Lentisphaeria bacterium | reverse complement strand
AAGAGGCCAGCAAAGCCGGCCTCTCTATCCTATTCCTAAAGGTATTCTTGGACGGGTCTACTGTCCAAACCAATAAGAGAGTTTTAAGGCGAAAACATCATCAGCCTCAGCATCCAGCAATCGGCTCATATCCTTGGAAAAATCAAATCTGCCATGGTTTTCAAAATCACTCCCGTTATGGGTCCAAACCAGAAACATGGTGGATCCCGGGGAAAACTCCCAGCGTAAGACCAGGGTCCCGATCAGCGCTTTAAAATTGAAATCAGGATCATAAAGTGTGAAGGCATCCTCGGCAGAACCACCGGTTGGATCAATGACATAATTCTCATCAATACTTGATCCTTCTTCACCATAGATCAGAAAATCCCTGGACTCGGGACGCTTGTATTCCTTAAACCCAGAGTAGTCCCCCACGGCGATAAAGGGCTGGAAATATCCTTCCAATGTGAATTGAGGGGTAATGGGAAAATCCAGTCTGATATCAGCGGCAGTGACCTTCTGGTCAAGTTGCGAGATAACATAGCGCTTGCCATACATGATCGTGTTGGCTGCATCATCCACAACAGTAATGTATTGGTTCATGTTAGTTGACCAGTACATGGAGGGACCCACAGATAGATTCAGACGATCTCCAATTTTCATATTGAGTTGCATCTGCACGTTCAAGTCATGGGACCCATCATCCTCTGAACTCCAGTCATATGACCAGAAAGCTGATATATTCTTACGGTAATCAGAATTTAATCCAGCACCAAAGAATGCACCTGCCGGTTCAAGAACTCTGGGACCCCCTCTCAAGGCAGTATTGTTCAGGTTCTCCAGAGAATAGCCCCCATGCATATTCAAACTCCAGAAATTGACAAAGCGCATGGATGACATCCAGAAAAGGACATCTGCGGTTTTTACGCCTTCAAAATCATGGTTGTTTGCATACAGGAGCGTGGCATTGGCGGATCGAATGTAAGTTCCCCTTTCCAGCCAGCGATAGCCCATGCTGATATGTTTATTGATCACATCGGTTGAAAAGGTCAGCCCAAGATCATTGGTTTCAAAACCTGGCGATATCCAGCCAAGTGCAGCATTAAACTGTACGTTTCCTTCTTCCTTATTGATCTTAATGCGTCCAGCATGACCTCGCATGGTGGTCATACTTGTATCCAGATCTACCTGTTTGGCATCTGGACGCTGAAAATAATGACTGGGGCTGTGCTGCAGGCCGTACATTCTCTCTGCAGATCCGGCCACCTGGGAGAATCCAGTCCATCCTCCAATAGCCCAGCTTCTGTCCTTACCGAGAAAAGCCCACCCATCAACACCCAGGCCAATTCCACTGGTGGAAAGCATATCAGCCATATCATGCTGTCTATCTTCCTCACCAAAAAGATCGATACCATCCATGAATCGACGGGTCAGCGTTCCCATAAATCCCAGGCCATAACGTCCTTCATCTATTTCCTTGATGGCTCGGAGCAGATTGTAGCTGGTGTAGGGTTCGACCTGCTGATCCAGGATCTGTCCATTCTCATAGTAATGGGCATATTCGCGGGACGTGAGGGCGGACAAGCCCCCTACGGACCAACTATTTCCCAATTTGCCACTGATCTTGGCAGCCCCAAGAATTCGGGTAGCTGATGGATGATCCAGGGAATCAGAGGACACAGAGCTTACATAACCCTGTGGCGGTCTTCCGATACGACGACTATAGAAAAAATGTGGTTCACTAAAATTCACCCCAAAGTTATTGGTGGGACCCCCATTACCGAAATTGAAGATGCTCCGCCCCTCCAGAAAAAATGGACGCTTCTCATCATAATAGGTTTCATGGTCAGACAAATTGATGGAAGAGGGATCGGCCTCAACCTGTCCAAAATCAGGGTTGATAGTGGCATCAACCGTCAAGTTTGCGCCAATGCCAAGTTTGATATCCGCTCCCATACCAAAATCGCTATCCCTTCCTTCTAGAAAGGCATTGTCTTTGCGTGTCGGGAGGTTGCTGGCACTTGCTGTCACGTAGGGCATATATTCACGTCGTTTCGGCGGATGAATATTGCGGATCTGGGTGAGATCAGCTGTGCGACTCATCGCACCACTCTCATTAAGCGGGTGGTATACATAGTAATCCCACTCCCCTGTACGCTGGATGTAACGCGTTGGCAGGATGCCCCAGACATACTCCTCTTTGTCAGTAAATCTCAATTGGGAAAGAGGTATACGGAGTTCTGCTGTCCAGCCCAGGTCATCAATTGTGGTTTTACCTTCCCAAATGCCATCCCAGGAATCATCGGTCCAGGTGTCGTTGAGATAAACTTCATCTCGCATGGAACCAGCTGGATTGATCTGGAAAGAGAACCCGGTTCTTTTGTCGTGGTAGGAATCAATAATGACTTCAAAAATATCAGCATTGAGATAGGCATCCCGTCGTCCAATTCTCCCCACAACTGAATCAGGACGGGTATCCCACATGCGAGCACCTACATAGATGGCTTCATCATCGTAGGCGATCCACATATCGGTCTTCTGGCCAGCTTTAGCGCCATTATAGGGTTCATATTGAATAAAGTCTGAATAGCTGGTTCCCTGATACAGACTCTCATCCAAGCGTCCATCTATATGCAGGGGCTCTGAAATCCTTACAGCCTGAATTTCCCGGTCTCTATAATTATTCGGATCATAGGGCTCTTCATACGCAAAAAGACCTGCAAGAATGCTAAAAAAAAGTATGATTTGTTTCATAATATCCCTAAAGTGTTTAGTCAGGTTCACCCAACTCTGCTTGAAAGAACGAGTTATCTGAAGTTCTCCAGTAAATACATAGTATTGACTTCCATGAGCATCATGCTTTATGGGGATTCAATCCACATGCCATTACTGGGACAGAACTATTATATCTATTAATTACAGGGGTTTACTCTTTTTTTCAGAATGCATTTCCATGGACAGAACGCATCATTTTGATTCGGATCCATATTGAATTGATATACGCAAACTTCAAAACAAGCGTGCCGTTCCTTACAGGATGCTATGTTAAAATATAATTTTTAGAATCTTGGGTTTACAATATTGTTGTATATGGAACCAAAAGTATAGCTGATGCCCATTGATCCCCAATAACTATACTGGGTTTCAAGCTCCTGAGCTTGAAGCAGGATCTCCTCTTGAGTCGCCTCACCCCTGGGCAATGAGAGTTGATCGTGAATCAGGGAGTATCCACCATAAATATTATATGAAAAACCTTTCAGAATCTTCAATCTGAGTTCGCCCCTCAGATCCAATCGGTTTTTACTGAAATCATGAAAATAGTGAGATCCAGAGATATTCATTTCAGCAGAGCCCCAGGCCTGACGGATTTCAAAATCTATGTCTAATGCTTCTTTCAGTAAATGCTCCTTGTTTTGATCATAGATGGTCAATTCATGGTAGTCATTCATGTTCCAACCAAGAATATATCGTAGTCTGAATTCACGACGGGTGGATTCCTGGTAGGGAAATATATTGTATTCCACCGTTGGGTTCAGCCATACTGACTGATCCAGATTTGAGTAGG
>CAZVSF010000295.1:0-3563 GCA_964630195.1 uncultured Lentisphaeria bacterium | reverse complement strand
GAAAACCTCACCAATCACCGGTACCCGAAGATCCACCCCAAGCCGCTCCGCTTCCGCAGTAGCTCGTTCAACCGGTTCTGTCCACGGATGTATGCTGAGATTAAATTTCCCCCAATGGATTGGTATTAGAAGTTTGGCTTTTGCATCGATACTGGCCTGAACGGTCTCCTCTGGCTGGCAGTGTATATTTGGCCAGAATTTGCTGTAGGCTCCGCACTCCAGTAGCGCAACATCAAAGGGACCGAACTTTTCGCCAACTTGCTTAAATACTGGCGAATAGCCGCCATCTCCACCCCAATAAACCTTTTTGTCGCCGCTGTGAATTACCCATGAACACCAGAGGGTTGTGTTGCGGTACATGGTTCCCCGGCCGGTAAAATGACGCTGAGGCATGGAGGTGAGTGTCAGAGTTTTTTTGCCCTCTTCATTCAATACGATCTCTTCTTCCCAATCCATCTCGGTAATCTTAGCAGGATCAACACCCCAATGAGTTAAATGAGCTCCAACTCCTAGCGGGATGATGAAGCGTTTGGTGCGATGGTGGATTTTCTTAATGGTCTTATAATCCAGGTGATCATAGTGATCATGTGACAGCAGGATGATATCCGGATCCGGGAGCTCATCAACGGAATAAGGCATGGAACCTGGGAATGCTTTTGGACCTGTTATTGCAAAAGGTGAGGCCCGCTTACTGAAAACCGGATCCGTGAGAATGGTATATCCCGCCACATGAATGAGCAGAGATGAATGTCCGAACCAAACAATCGACAGATCATCCTCAGATTTTTTAATCAATGCCGATTTCAAATCCACTTTGACCGATGGCACTGGTGTTTTTGGAACTCTGTTCTGATTTCTCTTGAAAAATTCGCCGAATAACTCACTGTACTTTTCTCCTTTGGCGCGCATCGGGGTTGGAATGGGATTCACAAAATGCTTGCCGTCAAAATTGGGCGAAGCTTTTATCCTGCTAAGGGATTCTCCTCTGGGTCTTCGTCCGAATTGGGGAAATAAAATGCTCATGGGCTAAATACAATCCTGCGCCTTATAAGTTGATGGGGATGGTGATGACATAGGATCCGGCCGTGTAATTACCCTGAAACTGCCCGTTGAAACTCACTTTGGCCTCAACCCCCACTGGAATACGAAACTCCATTTGGACTTCTGAGCCTTCCTTGTTCTTCTCCCATTTCATATAGATTTCACCGCGCACGCAGGTATGTGATACCTCCGCCCAGGTAAGATCACCAACAGGTTTTGGGTCGATAACAATGTGCTCATACCCAATTGATTCCTCCGCTTGATAAATCCCTCCAATGCCGCTGTAAAGCCATTCCATGAGATGTCCGAGCATCATGTGGTTGTTCGAGACATATCTTAAGGCAGGCCAGGATTCAGTTAGAGCGGTTGCTCCCAATTTAAGTTGATAGCCATAACCGGGCACATCATCTCTGGCATTCATTTTCCAGATGATATCGTCAGCTCCGGCCTCTTGTAGGGCCCTGACCAGATAGTGGTATCCAACATCCCCTGCTGTTAGCGCATATTCATCACGCTCAACAGCAGCGATCAGCTTGCTGCGCACCAAATTCATATGTTCCTCATCAATCAGGCCAACTACCAGCGGCATGGCATAAGAAGTCTGGCTTCCGGTAGCAATCAAACCGGTCTTGGAATTGAAAAACTGATCCAGAAACGCATTTTTCACTTTTAGCGCTCTCTGCCTGTAATCGTCTGCTTCTCCTGGCATACCCATCACCCCTGCCATATTTGATAATAGACTAAGATCATAATAATATATCGCGGTAGCTGTAAGAGCTCGGGGAGTAAGCTGTGAGGATCCGGGAGATTGCTGCCCCAGATCAAACCAATCCCCCAGACCGTGGGAAACAATTCCCTGATTTGACATTCCATCAAGATAATCAACATACCGGGTCATCATATTCCAGGCCCTTTTCATGGTTCCCTGATCGCCGTACCATTGATACAGATACCAGGGAAGAATCACCGCCGAACTGCCCCATTCCGGCGAGTCTCTGAAACCACCCTGAAAAGGAACAAATTCTGGGGCAATATCAGGAACCAGGCCATTATCCAACTGCGAATCCATCATGTCGTCCACGATCTTATGGTAGAGATTTTGAATATCATAAGTATACTGTAGAGAGGTCCCCATCAGATGTGGCACCTCAAGCCAGCCCAGTTTCTCACGATGAGGACAATCGGTGGTAACGCTGGCCAGATTACTTCGTATCGACCAGTTGATCAGATTATAAATCCGGTTTAAGAGTTCATTTGAACAACTAAAGGAACCGACGGAGGGAGCACTGTTTCTGGTATGGTGAAAGATAATCTCCTCAACTACGGGTTGGTGATCCAGATTCAGATTCCCTTTCGGAACGGCTCCACTAATAGCCATATAACGGAATCCATAATAAGTAAAAGAGGGTTTCCATTCTTCGAGCGAAGCACTGGCCCCGGTATAATCAAAATACATCGGACCACCTGAAGCCTGTTGGGTGACATAACCCTCATCATCCAGCAATTCGCCCGGGGTAAACCGGATGGTGCGACCTTCTGCACCACGAACACGAATTTCAGGAATCCCCGAAGCATTCTGTCCGAAATCATATACATAAGTACCATCAGGCATCTCTGTAATACTTTGATTTTTAAACGACTCCATAATAAGCATTGGATGTTCGGTTTCGATCTTCATGACTCCTCCGGGGCCATCTACCATGATGGCATTTCCCCATTTAGAATCATCAAACCCTGGAAGATTCCATTTGGGAATGCTCAATCTGGCATCGAAATCCTCACCCCCATAAATACTGCTAAAGGTGATGGGAGATGGAGTGGTTTTCCATTTTTCATTCGACACTAATTCTTCACTGCTTCCATCTGTATATCGAATAATCAGCTTAAGCCTCATCATGGGCATTCCCCAGGCGGTGACCAGTTTGCGATATCGTTCACGGTTCACGTTGAAGAATCCATTCCCGACAGTTACTCCAATACAATGACTCCCGGGAGTGAGCATATGGCTAAGATCGTATCCGTTATAATAACATGTTTTGGAATAAAGAGTCCACCCCGGGGCCAAAAAGCGATCATCGAGTGGCATCCCATTGAAATCCAAGGCATAGTGTCCCAGGCCGGAGATGTACAGATAGGCCTCGGCAACTTCTTTAGAGATTTCAAACTCTTTCCTGAATTGCGGAATAACAGGGCGGAGTTTCCCCTTTTCACCCAATTCATCGCCTGATCCATGAACTCCCGGAATAATCTTTAACGAATCCGGCAAAGCTTCATAGCCAATCCAATAGGCATTTGCCCAATCTGATTCCTTTAAGCCGGTAACGAAGGTGGCATTCTGACTCCAGGGGGTTGGCACGCCATCCTCATCCCATGCCTTGATTTGCCAGGTATACTTCCGCCCGGCTTCCAGATCCTGTCCCTCGTAATTCCAACTGTACAGCTCGTCATCATCTATTTCTTGTAACTTAATCGTTTTCAATACTTTTTTTGAATTCTCGAGCTTAAAATCAACCATCCGAACT
>CAZVSF010000294.1:0-3601 GCA_964630195.1 uncultured Lentisphaeria bacterium | reverse complement strand
AGATTGTGGTACCCGGCTTCGAAAATTTTGTTTTACTGAGCGATGAATTTTTCATTCTTGCAGATCTGCCCATACCGGATGACAATTATTATGGTGATTTCTCAATGGTGGAGAATGGTGTGGGTCAATGCAGGGATTTTGCCAATCGTTTTAATGCCAGCCTTCCCATGCTGCCGTCAGGATTGAAGAAACCAACAAGCCTATTATTTGCTACAGGCATCCTGGGGTATCCTTTTCTAAAAGAAACTATCACCCCATCTCTGGATCAAATTGATAATCTGGAATTTGAAATTGTTCCGATTTCAAACGATTGGTTGGGTGCTGAAACCGTGACGGTGACGGGACTGATTCCAGCCAGGGATCTGGTAACACAACTGAAAAGTAAATCAGGGTTTGATGCTGTTTACCTTTCCTATCGCATGTTTAGTGAAGATGGCATCACTTTGGATGACCACACGCGGGAAGATATCGAAAACAAATTGGGTGTTCCTGTATACATCCATCATGAAGATATGTTGGAGATACTGAGTCCATGGACCTGAGATTACCCGTTGTGGCCATTGTTGGGCGTCCCAATGTTGGCAAATCCACCTTATTCAACAGGATCGTAGGAAAACGTCTCTCCATCGTCCATGAACAGGAAGGCATTACCCGTGATCGTGTTGCTATGGAAACAGATTGGGCAGGTCACTCTTTCTTCCTTGTGGATACCGGTGGGTACATTTCTTCCAGCGAAAACATTATCGACAAAGAAGTGAGGAAACAGGCTATCACAGCCATCGATGAAGCAGATGTCATCATGTTGATGGTCGATAGTGTGGTTGGAATCACCTGGGAAGATGAAGAGATCGTGAAGAAAGCCAAGCGATCGGGTAAGCCACTTGTGCTGCTGGCAAACAAGGCTGACAACGCCACTATTGAGAACGAGGCACACATTTTTTATCAGCTGGGGATTGGGGAGGTATTTCCCGTCAGCGCACTGAATGGTCGAAGTATTGGTGATGCTCTCGATAAGGTGGTCGCCACCTTTGGTGAGATCAATATTGAGGAAATAGTTGATGAAAATGTGATTCGCTTTGCCATCGTGGGAATGCCCAATGCAGGAAAATCCAGCCTGACCAATGCCCTTCTGGGAGTCGACAGACAAATTGTGACTGATATCCCCGGAACCACTCGAGACTCCATTAATACGACCTTCAAGTATTTTGGCCAAACCTATGAAATGATCGATACTGCCGGTCTGCGTCGAAAAGCCAAGGTCAATGACTCCATAGAGTATTACAGTTCTATTCGTACACAGCAAGCAATCAAAAGCTCTCATGTTGTTATTGTGCTTATCGATGCTGAGAAAGGCTTTGTCTCCCATGATGCCCGGGTCATGGAAGAAGTATTGGCAGCTGGAAAAGGTCTCATTGTTGGTGTGAATAAGTGGGATCTCATCAAAAAAGAGACCAACACCATGCGTGATTTCAAACAGAATCTGGTTGATGATATGTTTGAGCTCCGCCATTACCCCATTCAATTCATGTCCACGCTGGAACGAAAACGGATCTTCAAATTAGTGGATCTGGTGAAAAGTATCCATGAAGAACAACAAAAACGCATTCAGACCAGGCAACTGAATCTATTTCTTGAGGATGCTGTTTCCCGGCTCCAACCTCCCTCACCTCATGGGAAAGAAATAAAATTGAACTATTGCTCACAGGTTGCCGTTGAACCCCCTGTGATCGTTATATTTTCGAATTATCCTGATTTGATCAAGACCTCCTATAAGCGATACATTGAAAATCGCTTTCGGGAAGTATTTGGTTTTGAGGGCGTTCCGATTCGGATTGCATTCAGAAAAAAATAGTCCATGCGTTATCTATTAGCCATTCTCACACTTGCGTCAAGTTTGCTAGGACAATCCCATCCCGCCAATAAATGTGGGTTCGCCAGCCATGGTATGGCACTTGCGCGGATGGCCTCACCGTTATCCAGGGATCTTGATTTTTTAGATGAATCGACTCTAAGTCCCAGTGGCAATTTCAGGATCCATTTCACCCGCACTGGAGATCATGCCGTTATTGGCTCAGAGCAAGAGGGTATCCCAGATTTTGTCCAGGAAGCTGCTCTGGCAGCGGATTCAGCCTATTTTCTACTGGTCGATGAACTTGGTTTTCTCCCTCCAGAATCGGACGGTGGTATTGATGGTGAGGAACTGGACATATATATCAAGAATTGGGGTGGATCCTTTTATGGTATGACCTATTTCGGAAATTCAGCACCCTCACCCACCTATCTGGTCATTGACAACGACTATGTTGAAAACAACTATTCGACAACTGGTCTGGCAGCACTCCGGGTCACCATTGCGCATGAGTTTTTTCATATGGTCCAGTTACGCTACGCCTATCCTTTCGAAAACAGCGATGAATGGTCCAATGCGTACTGGTATGAAATATCCAGCACCTGGATGGAAGAAAAGTGCTATCCTGAAGTCAATGACTACCATGCCTATGTTGCCGACAATTTCAGGCAGTCAAATTTCCCAAACATCAATGATACAAGATTTGGATACGCATTTGCCTATGGCCATGCACTTTTTGGTCAAGTTCTGGATATGGAGTATGGTTTTTCCGATGGGGAGCATATCATGCTGGATATCTGGGAAAACTTAGCCGGTCATGAGGCAACAGATAATCTTGAACAGATACTTCAAAAACCACTTTGGGGCTCAAGCTTATCAGATGCGCTGGGAAAATATGCAGTCTACAATGTGTTCACAGGCTCTCGGGCCATTTCAAATATGTATTATCCAGATGCTGCAGAGCTGGATGAGGTTCATACCCAGGATTATGCCCTCCCCCTTACCTATCCCATAGATTTTGATTTTTTCATGGATCCCCTGGAAATTTCATTTCGCAAGTTCACGATTCCCAGTTATAGCGATTTTTATGTCCGCGGGGACCCATTAACAACGGATCAACGAGTCTTCCTTACCTATCACAGCTATGAAAACGGATCATCCCTGAAATCCGCGATTGGTGACTATTGGACGCTTTGTGAAAATGTAAGCAGTCTTGATTATCTCATCCTGCCCATGGTGAACGGCAGCCAGAATACAGATTTTAGCTACAGACTTAATTTTGAAGGGAATACGCTTCCGCTGGAGAACGTCATTCAAACCCTGTGGCCAAATCCAAGTGTTCTTAGAATATCACAACCACAGGTGAATGTTATGCTCGCTGAACCGGGATTGGTCAAACTCAAAATCTACAACCTACATGGACAGCTCGTGGTTGAACATAGTGTGTTACGCGCTGAGGGGGTGAAACTCATTGGCCTGGACTTACCTGAAAATATTCCCGCAGGGATATATATTCTCCAGATCTTGACCGGTGACGCGACCATGAGTAGAAAATTTACGGTTCTAAGATGAGTGAGATCAGCTGGATACAACCCATTGAGCCCTGCCAGCATCAAATGAAGATCAAGGCATCCAGATTTCTGGCCGATATTTTTCCTATCAAAACTGAAGAAGAAGTTCAATTACTTCTCACAGAAGTCAAAAAACGTGAATACACGGCAAATCATCATTGCTTTGCCTGGCGAATTGGTG
>CAZVSF010000293.1:0-3605 GCA_964630195.1 uncultured Lentisphaeria bacterium | reverse complement strand
ACTCCTGCGTTTCACTTCGTTCAACTTCGGAGTGCAGGCAAACCCCTAAAGTCTTGGCAATGATCTTGTTAAGAATTTTTTATTTAGTCAGAAATAATGAACTATACACTGTACATATTAAAAAGTCTGAGCACTGGTAGATTGTACATAGGCCAGACCAACAATTTTGCACGCCGTCTCAAGCAACATCAGGAGGACAGATCTTATTCCACAAAAGGTCGAGGACCCTGGGAAGTATTAAAAACCATCCAATTTGAAACAAGATCTGAAGCCATGAAGTTGGAAGTGAAATTAAAAAAGATGAAGAATCCACCTCGAATTCTCGCCTTTGTCGAGAGACACTACTAGGGAAGAGAGCGTCCCGACACGCGTGTCGGGAAGGTCATCGGTTCCCCGCCGACGCCTATGGCTTTGGCGGGCAGGGATCCCGTTAGGCTCCACACTCCTGCGTTTCACTTCGTTCAACTTCGGAGTGCAGGCAAACCCCTAAAGTCTTAGTGTGTTTACGCTAAGACTTTTTTATTTTGGTAAAAAATAATGAAGTATACACTTTACATATTGAAAAGTCTTAGCAATGAATAGGAAACCTTTTTCTCACACACATATTTTCTTGATGGCGTTCTTTCTGTAACGACGAAATGATTCAAATATAGCTATTGTCTGGTATTCCCAATTTTGAGAATTACCTTGATGCCAATGCGTAAGTATTGGCACAAATTCATTGAGACTGCTCGCTTTTTCCATCTTGGCTGGCTGTTGCTGGCCAGTTTTAGTGTCATTCTTTTTATTCTGGGTGTATGGGAAATTCTTGAACGCCAAGTTTTTAAGGAAACTCTGGCAGCTTCAGATGCCATTGGGCTCGCAGTTAGAGGTTTCCTGGTTTTCGGTCTTCTGGCAGGATGGACAATTTGGATTGTGTATCATTTCAGGATTCAATTGACCGATCAACTCTCAGCAACCGAAAGTCGCTACAAAAATATTATTGAAAATTCTGCCGATGCAATTCTTACCATCGGTGAAGACAATCGCATACAGAGCTGGAATAAAGGTGCTGAAAGGCTTTTTGGTTGGTCAGCAACTGAGGCATTAGATAAGCCAATCGGGATAATGATTCCCAATAAATTACTTCAGTCTGGCGAGCTCCTTTGCCTGGCCTATGGCATCACAAAGGAGAATGAAATCAAAAATTATCAAACTGAAAGATTGGACAATCGAGGCCGTACG
The DNA here is from genome assembly GCA_964630195.1 of uncultured Lentisphaeria bacterium. Lineage (GTDB taxonomy): Bacteria > Fidelibacterota > UBA8477 > UBA8477 > JABMPR01 > JABMPR01. Next base: position 2,381 of record CAZVSF010000293.1, on the reverse strand, counting down.
ATTCCAGTCAATCTGACGGAAACTGCCCTGCTTTTAAATGGAAAGGTGCTTGGGCGGTCTCAGATCATTCGGGATATCTCCGAACTCCAGACCATAGAGCATCAAATGAGACAATCGGACCGTCTTGCCACGGTGGGACAATTGGCGGCCGGTGTAGCTCATGAAATCGGTAATCCACTCACCTCCATATCATCTCTGGTTCAGCTCCTTGAACGTCGATTGGAAAATTCTGACCACATTGGTAAAGTGGGACGTATTCGCAGCAATATTGAAAGAATAACCAAAATTGTGCATGAATTGGTCGATTTCACCAGACCTCAGGCGACAGATGTGCAGGCTGTTCAAATCAATGATGTGGTGCAAAATGCTGTTGGTCTCATGTCCTATGATAACCGCAGTCAGAAAATTAAGATCGATTTGGACCTATCCCCCAACCTGCCAAGGATCAAAGCATCACCTGACAAACTGCATCAGGTTATTGTAAATCTTTTAGTAAATGCATTTGACGCGATGAAGGAAGGTGGCGATAAAATTCTCATCAAAACTTTCACGAATACAGATGTTGTATCAATCGCGGTGACTGACAATGGAGGCGGAATGTCCGCAGAAGTGATGGACAAGATCTTCGAACCCTTTTTCACGACCAAAGATGTGGGAAAAGGCACCGGGCTGGGTCTTTCAGTCAGTCATGGAATTATAAACAGTATGAACGGCTCATTAAGTGTAAAGAGCGCGCCAGGCGAAGGGGCCAGCTTTCTCATAGAAATCCCAAAGGAACATTAATATGAATACTTCAGTCCTTATTGTAGATGATGAACAGGAAATACGAGACTCGCTATCCGAAGTTTTAACAGATGAAGGGTTTTTGACATATACAGCTGAGAATGGTGCAGTCGCATTGGAAATGATGAAGGATATTCACTATGATATTATCATTTCTGATATAAAAATGCCTGAACTTGATGGCGTAACACTCCTTCAAAAGGTAAAAGAACAAGCCCCTGACACCTTTGTCATTTTAATCACATCCTATGGCTCCACAGAGACTGCAATCAATGCCATGCGATTGGGTGCCATCGACTATATCCTCAAACCGATAGACTTCGATGAACTGATCTTACGAATCAAGAATATTGATCTCCATAAGGAACTCCTGCGGGAAGTACGCTTCCTCCGACAGGAAATCTCAGCCAAATACAATTATGAGCACATCATTGGTGAAAGTGTTGCCATGAAGCGGATGTATCGCCTTATCGACAAGGTGGCACCGTCAACCTCCACAGTCCTGGTTTCAGGAAGAAGTGGAACGGGTAAGGAATTGGTGGCTCGTGCCATACATGCACGCTCAGAACGTGCGCATCGGCCCTTTGTTGCGATCAACTGTGGTGCGATTCCAGAGACCCTGTTCGAATCAGAATTATTTGGCTACAAAAAAGGTGCCTTTACAGGTGCATCCAGAGATAAAGATGGTGTTTTCAAGGCTGCCACTGGCGGAACCTTATTTCTGGATGAAGTGGGAGAAATCCCTCTCCAGGTTCAGGTCAAGCTCCTACGTGTGATTGAAATGCGTGAGATAAAGCCATTGGGGAGCAACACGATCATCCCGATTAACGTGCGTATTATTGCGGCCACAAACAGAGATCTTGCCAAAGAAGTGGAAAAAGGGACCTTTCGAGAAGACCTGTATTATCGTTTGAACATTATTGAAATTTATCTGCCTGCTCTTTCAGAGCGAAAAGACGATATCCCCCTTCTGGTCACCCATTTTGTCAACAAATACAATGATGAGCTAAAAAGGAGAATTATCGGTGTTGACAATGATGCCATGAAAAGTCTGGTTAACTATAACTGGAAAGGTGAAGTACGAGAGCTTGAGAATATTGTTGAACGTGCCGTGCTTCTGAGTGATGGTGATATGATATCTCTTGAGGATCTACCTAAGCGGACCGTGGAAACTTCAGGAACAGGGTATCCAGATAGTCTGAAGGAAGCGAGCCGCAGTTTCGAGAAAAAGCATATCGTTCACATGTTGGATAAATGCGAAAATGATAAAGCCAAAGCTGCGGATATGTTGGGCATTGGTCTAAGTAGTCTTTACCGAAAGATTGATGATCTTGGCATTGACAGCGATACTGAATGATTTTGTAACAAAAAATAAATCTGAGTGTCAAAGTATACGCAACATTGGGATGAACTATTTTACCTTCATCATTAAGAGATGAAGCTTGAAGATAATATTGGAGAGAAAATGTCAGAAAAGAATCACAGAAAAGTGATCATCATTGGATCGGGGCCGGCTGGACTGACCGCAGCAATTTACGCAGCGAGAGCTAATCTTGAGCCAATTATTTTTGAAGGTGATCAGCCTGGCGGTCAATTAA
>CAZVSF010000292.1:1395-3610 GCA_964630195.1 uncultured Lentisphaeria bacterium | reverse complement strand
TATTTTCTATTTTCTATTTTCTATTTTCTATTTTCTATTTTCTATTTTCTATTTTCTATTTTAAAAATGGTATCAATCACCGTCCCATCTACCCATTTCACCACACCAATGGGTTGATCAGTGAGCTTTGGTTTTTGTGGTGTCCCGCCAATGAGATCATCAATTTCAGCTTTGATTTCCTGAATGGTGCGAATGGGCAAGCCACTCTCTCTCGTAGCTTCAATGAGATCAGTTCTTAACGGATTAATGGCAATGCCTCGTTCCGTTACAATGACATCAATCAGCTCTCCAGGACCGACCAGCGTGGTAACCTCATCTACAATAACAGGGATACGATCACGAAATGCCGGGATGGGAAGAATGGTACACTTGCTAAACAAACAGTTTTGCCAGCCGCCAATCCCGTGGAGCATTTGTCCATCTGAATGCGTGACCACATTGGCATTAAAATTTACATCTACTTCTGTGGCTCCCAGGACCACTGCATCCAGAAGAGATGCAAAATTGCCCTTGCCGTGCCAGTTGTAACTGGTAAAAGGTGAGGTGTTGACATGGCCTTCATTTTCCCGCATGGATCGCACGCCATCCAGATCAAAAGTCTGACCATCAAGGATATAGGCCGTGAGTCCCTCTTCCAGCATCTCTACCAGATATTTGGTGGATCCACCCCGAATAAAGCGCGCTTTCACACCGGCCTCGATCATCATTTCCTTTAGATAAATGGCAAAAGCCAGGGCCGTACCACCAGCACCAGCCTGAAAGCTGAAACCTTCTTTCATAATGCCAGCGGCCCGAACAAATTTTGCCGTGAGTTCAGCGATATAGAGTCGATCAGGTGACCTGGTAAGCTGTGTGGTGCCGGAAACAATTTTTTCAGGATCACCAACCTTGTCCAGAACCACAACATAATCCACATTCTGTCCCTGTATTTGCCAGGGATAGCAGGGAAAGGGAACCAGGTTGTCAGTCACCACAATAACTTTGTCAGCATATATTGAATCTGCCAACCCAAAGCCAAGCAGTCCACAAGCTGAAGGACCTCGATCGCCGGTTGCATTCCCCGTGGAGTCAGCCGTTGGCGCGGCCAATATGGCAATATCAATATGCACTTCACCATCCTGGATAGCCTGCCAGCGACCCCCATGGGAACGCAGCACGGCCAGTCCGTCCATACGGCCTTCCGAGGCGTACTTGCCCAGCGGTCCATTGAGGGAGCCTTCTATATGATGAATGAGACCACTTTCCAGGTGCCGGGTCATGGGTTCGTGACAGGGGAAAGCAGCACTTGGAAACCACATCAACCCCTTGGTCCTCAATTCCTCGGCGGCTTCAAAGACCTGATTCATCACCAGATCCCCATTACGAAAATGGTGGTGTGAAGAGATTGTCATTCCGTCCTTAAGACCAGCCAGTTCAAGTGCCTCTTTGATAGAGCCCACAACTTTATTGCCATCCATGGGAAAATCACTGCATGACGCAATGGGAGGTGCGGCCTTATTGCCCTGGGGCTTGTAGCCGTTTACCCCCTGGTAGGGTATTTGAGCTTTGCCATTGACTTCTGTTGGCACCATGCGTCCCGCAGCATTCTTTACTAATTCATACTTATTTTTCATTCTTGTCCCTTTTAACCACAGAGATCACCGAGGGCATAGAGTTAAATATTGTGCAACACCCTCTTAATTCCATTTTTTAATAGTTTGACGTTGAAATTAATTATTAAGCCTAAATGCTTTTCACTTAGCTTTAAAGAAGTAAGTGTTTGTGCCAGATGGGCATCTGTAATCGTTTCAACAGATTTCAATTCAACAATAATTTTGTCTTCTACAAGCAAATCCATGCGTTACCCAACTGCAAGATCCTGCCCTTTGTATTGAACATTGATAGGCACCTGTCTCTGGACAACCAGGTCCTTTAATTCATGCAATTCGTAAAACAAAGCTGCTTTATAAATTGATTCTAGCAGCCCAGGACCAAGATTCTTGTGCACCTCAATAGCATCACCAAAAATTGGTTCTGAAAGATCGGTTAGCTTTTTTAGCTCAGTTGTCATCCCAAAACCGGCTTCATCTCTCTATGTCCTCAATGCGTTCTATGGTTAATCACTTTTTGTTAACCTTGATCTTTCCAATTCTCAGGTATGAGACCGGTATTAATGGCCAAGCGGATGGTGCGCTCAGCACGTTTTACCACGGGTGGATCAATCATCTTAGATCCT
>CAZVSF010000292.1:0-1295 GCA_964630195.1 uncultured Lentisphaeria bacterium | reverse complement strand
GCGGATGGTGCGCTCAGCACGTTTTACCACGGGTGGATCAATCATCTTAGATCCTACTGCAACCACACCTAGTCCTTTTGCCTCTGCCTCGTCAGCGGCGATAATGATCATCTGAGCTTTTGATATTTCCGCTTCCGAGGGAGCAAATTCTTCATGTATTGGTCTGATTTGTCTTGGGTGAATACATCCCATCCCGTCAAAACCCATGGCTTTGGTTACCCGCACAGATTCCCTCAGTCCTTCCTCATTGCCCACATCACTAAACACCGTATCAATAGGCTGAATTCCGGCTGCCCGAGCAGCATTCACCAGCATGGATCGGGCAAAGAAGGACTCTTTCCCTTCCAAGGTTCTCTGCGTTCCAATATCAGCGGTATAGTCTTCCAGCCCCATGGCCAGGCCCACATTGTTTTTACTGGCAGCAGCTATGTCAAAGGCGTTGAGAACACCTCGAGCACTTTCCAGAATAGGCATAAAGTAGATGTTTTTCTGAAGCCCTTTTTCCTTAAGGATGGATTGAACTCTGGTTTCCATGGCAAGCACCTGGTCCGCTGTTTCTGTTTTGGGTAAAAGTATGGTATGGACATTATGGGGAACCATTGCATCCAGATCCTGCATACCCAGTTCACCCTGATTTATTCTGACCATACGCTCCGCACCAAAAAAATCCAGGGTGCGCAGAGCATTTCGCACAATATAGCGGGCAGCGTCTTTTTCGGCCGGGGGCACTGAATCCTCAAGATCCAGGATGATACCGTCCGGTTTGTGTATTCCGGCGTTTAAAAAAAGTTTGGGTTGATTGCCAGGCAAATAGAGGCGACTACGGCGAAATCTACCAAATGAGCTCTCATACTGAGCATGCCTTTTAAATTCGGGGAGAGCCTCGATTGTGATTTCAGGATGGGCTCGCTTGATGACAGCCTCAATTTGAGCCATCATGACAAAAGGGAGAGCCCCAAAATCATTAATTTCAAAATTTCCAGTGCCAATACCTAAACCTGCGATGGTCTCCTCTGCCAGATTTCTGATCGTTTCAGAAAACAGAGCATCAACTTTACTTTGAATTGTGATTTGAAGTGGTTCTGAGCCAGGTTTATAAAATACCTGACAATCTGATTTGATGCTAGCCCCTTGAGGGCCTGATTGAAACACTTTACTCATTGTCACACCGCCTAAAAAAGAGGGGATAATTTCCGTTTCTACATTTCTGTCACAATACGATTCAACCTGGAGAAATGGTCAAATATGAATGGCAAATATACTCGCCAAAATGAGCCCCTTCAACCATTACCGGA
>CAZVSF010000291.1:0-3617 GCA_964630195.1 uncultured Lentisphaeria bacterium | reverse complement strand
CCCGATATTTAATTCTTGACCTTTTCCAGATTGCCATATGCACTTGACAGTGCCCCACAGTGGTATGAGTACCTATCTTTCGATAGGTGTATGAGCGCTGAGATGTGTTTACAGTCAAGATTGGGTTTTGTACACGAAAAAAGACCTATCGTCGTTAACGATTTAGAAATCAAATAGGTGATTAACAAAGTGAGGCTTGAGGGAGTAGTGATAATGAAAAGTATTATTCGAAGTGCACTGGGACAGACCACTAAAATATGGCCAGCGCTGTTCCTCATGATTGGGTTAACGTGGTCCACATCAATTTTTTCTGCTCAGCTACCCGGTCTGGGAACAAGCCTGGATTCATCAAGTTCTGAGGGGGATGAAACCAGTGCCTGGGATGTTGATATATATTATCAAAATGATACGCGATATCGAGGCCGTGATAAACGCGGTGAGAGGGTTGGTCTGTCCAAGTTTCGAAATACCATTCGTGTTGAATTTGGTAAATTGCTAGGTGGCGGATGGGAGCTGGGTGGGGAACTACGAGCTACCTATGATGGTGTCTATCATTTGAACGATGATCAATTTGGAAATAAAGCGGGGGGCAGTATCGTCTTGCAAGATACCGCCTTGGGTGTGCTCACTGGCGGAGCGGTCACTGATGTACCACATGGTGCTGGTTCTATTGATGAAAACACCCCCGGACTTCCAGGCAATTCATTTGGGTTTTCATCTGATGCTAATCCAAATTATGGTTTAGAAGTACTTGGCAGCCGTTGGCATGATACCGAAGGAGGCGTCGATTTTGGTGTTCCCGTTCGCCCATGTGACGAAGATCATCGTGGTTGTGAAGACTTTGGCGGCTATGGTGATTTAGATTTGCGTGAACTCGCTTCACCTGAACTCAATAAGCATGCAGATTTCATTCGTGAACTATACATAAAAAATACTATCGCTCTGGAAAATGGCAACCGTTTATTCGTCAAGCTGGGTAAACAGCAAGTCGTTTGGGGCAGGACTGATTTATTTCGAGTACTTGATGTTGTCAACCCCTTAGATTTTTCCCGAAATAACATCTATGACGAATTGGAAGAAATTCGTATTCCTTTATGGATGATTAACCTGGAATATCGCATGGGTGCGACTAAATCCATGCAAGATCAAAACATTCAATTCATTATGACCTTTGATGATTTTCGAGCAAATAACCTCGGACAGTGCGGTACAGCCAATGTCGCTTTGGACGCTGGATGTTTTTTCAGGGGCATGGTTAATATTTGGGATAATGGTGGCACCGTCACGAACTTTGCAGATATTAATGCAGCGTTTGGCTTACCCGGCGATGGCAATGCTGCGTTTTCCACCGATTTTGGGCCGGGGCAAATAGGGATTCGAGATGTACATCTGCCTGATTATGGGCCTAATTCCTGGACCTATGGGCTGAAATATGAGGGTGTAACGCCAGGCGGGCTATCGTTTTCAGTCAATGCATTAACAAACCGGTCTCAATTCCCATCATTACGTGGTTTTGCATCTGGCGCACAGAATCCATTCACCGGTGCTACAGATGGCATAAACACTTTCTTTGGAGATGTTCCAGTTTCGCATTTAGTGGCCTTTGACATGTATTTCCCGCGCATCTTTTTACTGGGAGGGTCCCTGGATTTTCAGGTAGTTCCCTGGAACACTGCGGTGAGATTTGAAGCGGCAGTAACAAAAGGTGAAGAGTTTGCGAATACAGCCAGACCGAAGCTTTACTCAGAGAATAAAGTGCTTCGTACTGTCCTGGGATTGGACAGACCAACTAACATTCCTTTTTTAAGTAGTCCAAACAGAACAACCCTGATATCAGGACAATTGTTTTATCAGCACATTTTTGCGCACGAGGAATATCAGGGCACATTTGGGAAGGTAGGGATGCCTGATTGGAAGGATAATTTTATTGCTACCCTTCTGATCCAAGCCTACTACAAAAATGATCAGATCATTCCGCAAATAATCTCCGCGTTCGACTACAAATCTCGGTCACTTGTTGTTTCACCCTCAGCAAAATGGATTAAAGGTAATCTCACCTTATCAGTCGGGGCCAATCTTAAAAAAGCATTCGATACTGGTCGATGGAAATATGATGATTGTCGTTCCTGTAATCCATACGCTCCCTTCACGGCCTATAACGCAATAGAGCATACGACAGGTCCCAGTTCTGCCGGCTTGGGTGGATTCGAGCCACTTGGACGTTTTCGCGCAGGCCCAATAGGCGCAGCGCACAAGGAAAACGAAGTATTTATGACGCTTGAATACAAATTTTAATAAGTGGAGAATATGATGAAAAATATATACTTAAAATCAATAGTTTCAGTCACAATGCTCTGTGCAATCGGCATTACGTTTGCTGCAGACGAGGCTGATGTCAATCAAACTTTTTTCCCATATAAGGATGGAATGCCAACATTCAAGGGCTTGCAAGCAGGTACCGTCATAAACAAGAATAATCTTGCACAGTTCAAAGACATTATTGACCCGGGTGTGCAAATGGCCATTGAAAATGGTTGGAACGAGGTTGAAGTTGGCCATACAGTATCTTTTGACCCCCATCCCAAATACCTTCAAGCAACTATAGATAATTTAAATACAGCTCAATTGGGGTCAGACAATGGTCTGATTGAAGGGTACCTTGGAGGATTGCCGTTTCCGGAAACACCAAGCACAAGTGATCCCCGTGCTGGCGAAAAGCTGGCCTGGAATTTCAAATATAATTTTGGAGCTGGTGATGGTAGTTTCTATGCACCATTCTATTACAAGTTTCGGAGTCTGATTAGGGAAGGCACCGAGCGCTCAATCAAGTTTGGATACTACGTACAAAAACACCAATTTCGAGTTGAGAAGCCCCCCATACCAGAAATCTTGCCAAATCCTTCGGACATATTTCGTAGTTTTTACATAATGGTAACGGAACCTCAGGACTTAGTTGATACACAGCTTTTGATTCAACGATATAAGGACGATACCCGTCGTGACGATGCTTATTTATATCTTGGGTTTCAACGCCGTGTTAGACGCCTTGCTACTGACCAAACAGCGGATCCTTTTTTAGGCACAGACTTGATGATTGAGGACTTTGAAGGCTACAACGCCAGAGTTTCTGATAGCACATGGAAATTTATTGGTGAAAAATACATGTTGCTGCCGATGTACAATCACAACGAAGTCAAACTGACTTCTGAGCACCAGCAAGAAGATGGTTACCAATATGTCGCCCCTGCAGGCAAAAACGACTGCTTTCAGGCCAGTACCTGGCAGCTAAGAAAAGTTTACATCGTCGAAGCAACCCCCCTGACCCCAAATCATCCCGTCGGAAAACGAATCTTTTATTTTGACGCACAGACCTTTACATTACCTGAAACCTTGATATATGACCGCAAAGGGGAACTCTGGAAGATTTGGTCAATTGGTATTGCCCATCCCGATCATCATTTGAAAGTTAATGAAGGATCAGGGGTGCCATTGTTTGATTCATTTAGTATGGTTGATGTGCAATCAAAACATTGTACTTTCGGCATGATAAAGGGCCAGGCAGTTCAACCCCCGCAAAATATATTCACTGTGCAACACATGCGAGGCGCAACTAACTA
>CAZVSF010000290.1:0-3630 GCA_964630195.1 uncultured Lentisphaeria bacterium | reverse complement strand
ATAGTTTGTTCTTGCGGGACTTCTATGATTTGATCAAAGCTTTTAACATCAGCGGGACCGGCGTAAGCGGAGACAACATCCTTCCCCACAGCCATATCATAAATACCCCAATCAGGAGCGAAAAGTACCTGATCCCCCAGTGTTACCGTGCAATTTTGAAAACTTATCAGCACGATCTTCCCCTGCAAATTCCGCTTTCCTGTGACCACCTCACCCTGAACAAGGACTCCGCTCTCGAATTCGATCGATGTCTTTTTACCTTCATAAATATGATAAGCCTTTAAATCCCGGGGGCTCATATCCTCTATGGCCAGATTGACACCCTTTAATTTTCCCAGCGGGGAGCCAAAACCTTCGCTATGATAACTGGTCCCATGTCCCACGAGTTCGCGATCGCGTAGCGCCAGAGCTGTAGGACCTTCAGTTTTGATATATGCCGGTTTATCGTCAACATTAATCACCTCAGCAAAAACACCAGACACCTGTAGTCCTGTACTTAATTCTATGGTCCCCAATCGCTTGGAAGCAACCAACTTCTCAACACCTGCCAGTCCGCCTCTTCGAAGCGCCAATTTGTTGGCTAGCTCTTCAAGGACCAGGCTCAAATGGGCAAAATCCGGGGTGACATAAAGATGGGGTTGGGGTTTGGTGATATCAAAATCCTGGTAGGCAGCATCGAGCGTGTAGGCTCGTTTTTCAACCTTATCACTCAGACAGGCTGCACTTTCTCCAATGGAAGAGAGCAAACCAGCACCATAGATCTTCACTTCCTCTCCAACTTGGATCAGTCCATATTCTACTGTCCACCAGTGCAGGTTACGAATCAGAGCCATCTCGCTCGGTTCACCCATGTTTTGCTGAAGATCGCTGATTCTTTTTTCTGCGATGAGCAGTTCATCCTGGCTGGTACCAGGTGCTTCCTTGATGATGGAGAGATGTCTTACCGCCTCATAGAGTTGATGGTCTTTTTCACTCCCTATTGCCTTGGAACCAATTTCTCCGAAGCGTCGGATATACTCTGCATACTCGGGATTGGCAATAATGGGCGCGTGACCGGCACTTTCGTGAATAATATCCGGAGCTGGTGTGTATTCGATATGCTGGAGTTGACGGATATCAGCAGCAATTACAAGAACATTGTAAGCCTGAAATTCCATAAATGCTGCAGGGGGGATGAATCCATCAACTGATACTGCCGCCCAGCCGATCCTGGCAAGTACTTCATTCATGCTGTTCATGTCAGGTATATTATCAACGGAAATCCCCGTTCTCGCCAAACCATCCAGATAACTGGGGTGTGCAATACTTTGAAGATGGCGAATGTTCATGCGCATGACAAATCGCCACACGGCCTGATCAATCGCACTATAGTCACTATAGGTCTGTGGTTTGATAAATTGTTTTAAATGAGCTGGCAATTTATCCAGGATAGGATTCCCCATTTTCGCCTGTGTACTATGCATAAACTCTCTGTAGTATTATAATCTACTGGACGTAGCGTTACATTTCGCTCGCTAAGCTGTTATTATCAAGTGACTTTATCCCCGCCTTTGGATTGAAGAAGATAATCTCCAGAAAAGCCACTACAAGATTTGATTTGAGATAATTATTATCCCAATACAATCTACCGACCCCAACAGAGATTTCACGATGAAAACTGATCATGGTTATCGGCCCAACAACTGGTATCACAGTATTATCCATCCTGGGCGGGCATGGCTTTCAGTATACCTGGCATCACTAATTTCTGGAACATATTATCCATTTGTTCAGGTGAATAGGGCCGATTATTGTCAAACCACCACCTGAGCAGTGTTAGCAGGACACTGGCGACATGATGACCCAGCAATGAAAGCGGAATATCAGGTGTTTGCTCTCCATGGAGCCATCTCTGAAGCTCTTCTTCAACGTGTCGACCCAGATGCTTCTGGATTTTCTGGACCATGAGATTTATCCCCTGGCCACCCATAATGGCTTTATGAAGTTTGTACTCATCCTGGGCATGCTGAAAGAGGGGTTGAGTTGAAAGTAATTTTTTGTGATCTTTTTGATCAGAATGCTCCAGGGAAAGAATCAAACTGTGTAGAATATCATCCATCCCACTAATCAGTAATGCTTCTTTATCACGATAGTGGGAGTAAAAAGTGGAGCGGCCTACATCAGCACGGTCCAGAATATTCTGTACCGTAATTGTATCATAACTTTGTTCTGTCATCAGGGACATCAGTGCTCCCCTCAGCAGGTTTCTGGTTCTGGTAATCCTTCTATCCAATTTTTCGTGAAGCATTTTCACCGCCTTTTTTGAACAATTTTCTATTTTTGTTCATAAATGAACAAATCTACTGGCTTGTCTGTTGACATCCCCTGACCCCGGCAATATACTCTTTCAAAACACACTGTTCATTATTGAATTGTGTGTACTATAAATAAGGAGCAAGGTATGCACACACATGCTGACGTCAACGAGACAAGACCTGAAACCCTTGGCCGGACCATTCCCTGGGCTGGTTTTTACGATAAGTTGGTTAACATAGTCTCATGGGGGAAAGCCAGGAAACTGAGAGCTCAGATTGCTGACAAGGTGCCATGCAAAAGAGGTGACAAGGTCCTTGATGTTGGCTGTGGTACTGGGGATCAGGCCATACTGGTCAAACATTTAGTGGGTGATTCAGGTGAAGTATATGGCTCCGATGCATCACCTAAAATGATAGAGATCGCTCAAAATAAGGCTGAGATTTCAAATATTGATGTGAATTTCCAGGTCGACCTTATTGAGAATATTTCCCACTCCGACGCAAGTTTTGATGTGGTCATGAACAGCCTGGTGATGCATCACCTTCCTGGGGCGTTAAAAAGCATAGGCGTCAACGAATTTTACCGCGTCTTGAAACCAGGGGGATCTGTTTATATCGTTGATATGGAGCCCGATGGAGGGGGGAGCCCATTTCAGCGCTTCACAGATTTGATGATTCACTTGCATGGTGGCAGAAAAAAGCTCAGGAATAATGTTCAACAACTTCGGCCACTTTTAGAAGAAGCAGGTTTTAAGGATATTATTGTAGGTCGAGTAAATCGTCAATTCGCATATATTTCTGCAAAAAAACAAAATAATCCGGTATAGGAAGGCAACATGTCACACTCGCACAACCTATCAGGTCGCCAGGAAAATGAATCCCGAACCTGGCGGGTGTTCTACCTGACCTTTGTCATGATGTTGATTGAAATTGGTGCCGGCTACATGACTGGCTCCATGGCTTTGCTCGCTGATGGATGGCACATGGGAACCCACGCAGCTGCTTTTGGGATTGCCCTGTTTGCTTACCAATACGCCAGAAAAAATATGGTGAATAAGCAGTTTTCCTTTGGACCAGGAAAAGTTACAACTCTGGGTGGATTTGCCAGCGCCATTGCCCTGGCGGTCGTAGCCCTGTTTATGATCATTGAGTCCATCGAAAGATTTATTAATCCAGTATCCATACAGTTTAGTGAAGCCATTGTAGTCGCGGTGTCAGGTCTCGTCGTCAATTTGGTTTCAGCTGTTCTGTTAATGGGCGCTTCCTTAAAATCCCATACCCATAGTCACACACAAAAGGATCTCAATCTGAAGTCTGCCTATTTCCATGTCCTGGC
>CAZVSF010000289.1:0-3660 GCA_964630195.1 uncultured Lentisphaeria bacterium | reverse complement strand
CAAAAATAAACAAGGCTGCTGGAGCGACCATGAGGACTCCAAAGCGAGACTCCTGCACCTGGACGCCAGGGATTCCTCGGACAAGGGGAAGAATGAAGGCCACAAATAGTTTATACAATGCCCAGATAGCAATTAGTAGTCCAGCAATGTATACAATTATGGCTGTGATGTTTATGGCATCCTGATCAGCGTCCTGACCCTCGAATAACTCAGCGACCTTCTGAACAGCGATCTCCTGTTGGTAGGCTGCCCCTTCCTCTGGTGTCATACTGCCACCCAGGACATTTTGGTAGGCAGGTCGCATGGCGTCCCAGATGGCCCTCATCTGTGGCGAAATGGGCATGGCTTTACCATGACTCACCTGTTCGATGGATGTCTTAATAACGGGATCTTCAGCAATCTGAGGACGTTCCCGCACTTCCCAGCGGGTAGGAATGGTCGCTAACCTGCTGGCATACTGAAATTGAGCATCTGCTCCCGTCAGAAACTTCATGAGTTCCACAACTTGTTTTTCACGCTCGCCACTTAAATAGGGATTCATATAATATCCCTTGGTAGCGATCATGGGCGCAGGAAATAATCCGGTCTCTTCATTTACCGGCAGAACAGCCAGACCAAAATCAACATGGGGTGAATCCATATATTTAGCCCAGGACCAGGCACCATTAATGAGCATCCCAGCCGCACCGGTGTTAAACTTTGAGTCAGCAATATCGTAGTCACATTCCAGCGGGATGATGCCGTGGACATCGCGCATATCTCGCACAAACTTGAAGGCTTTTACTGCTGCTGAATTGTTCAGGGTGGGATTTTGATTCTCATCCATCACCCAGCCGCCATACGAGGCGTAAAAGGGCATAAAGAAAAAGGGCTCTGTAAAGTTCCAGACGAGACCGTATTGGTCCATAACACCGTCACCATTCTTATCGATCGTGAGTTTTTCACCAAATTCGATAAGTTCCTGAAGGGTCTCCGGAGGACGATCCAGACCGACTTCTGCAAAGAGTCTTTTGTTATAGACCAGAGCGAGGTGATTGCCCAATTCATCCCCGATCTGATAGAGATGTCCCTGATACCAGGTGAGACCCTTTGGATCAAATTCCGCTAATTCTTCAGGGCTGAAGAAATCTTCAAGGGGTTTGACAATGTTCATCTCCACCAGGGCACCGGTAAAATCACTGGGACCGTAAAGCAGGTCAGGTCCACCCTCGGTAAATCCGGTGGCAGACATATAAGCCATACGGACTTCTTCATTTTCCTTATATAGCAGATGGACACTGATGTCAGGGTGCAAGCTTTCGTATTCAGCGACCAGATCATTGAGTACTGCGCGACTGGGTGCCGGCATTGGGTGCCAGAGATGGAGGGTTGTTTTTTCGGCGGCAAAGAGCGAGCCCACGAGGAGAAAGGAGACCAGAGATCGAATCATAATGTTGCGTGCAATCATGATTCTAATCCTGAGATATAGCTGCAACCCTTTCAAATGCGAAATTCTCCTTCGACTTTGGAAATATTGTCGCTAATAGCGATCATCGATTCCGCTGGTTGTCATAGGCCAGAAATAGCTTAATGCCTCGTCCAGGTGAGCGCGCCAGGCGCCCCACGAATGACCCTCATGCCAGGTTCTCCATTTCAGATCCCATTGATTGCCTTCCAGAACTCCTTTTAGCGTTGAGGAGCTATTAATGATAGATGGCTCATATGTCCCCGCGTCCATATATATTTTGACATCCAGGACGGGTGACGCCTCGTACTGGTCAATAATATCTCCAAACCAGATGGCAGATGAGTAGCCCCCACAGTTCCCAAATACTTCCGGGTGATGGAGGGTAAATAAAAGCGAGGTCAAACCACCCAGACTGACCCCGGATACGGCACGATACTGTGGTTCTGGCATGGTTCGATATTCAGAATCTATCCATGGTACCAGTTCGTTCACGAACATTTCCATGAATGCGTAATCGTATGAATATTCCTCATTCCTGTTGGTTGGATCTACAAATACAGCGATCACCGGTGGAATGAGTTCCTGCGCTATCATAAAATCCAGGACATTCCTCGCTGACCCCAGAACGAGCTGTTCATTGCCATCATGGAAGTATATCGTCCGATAGCTCTGGGTTCCATCGAGATATCCCGGAGGTGTATATAAATTTACAGGTCTTGCCCTGCCCTGAGTGGTATCCTGAAAGGTCGTGGAAATAACAGAACCATGCGGTATGGTGTAAGATTCAATTTCGGGGGGTTGGATATAGCCAGACATGGATAATTCTGAATTGGGACCGTAGCCACCGCTACATGTTCTGGGATTCAGGGGATCGAGAATCCAGTTACCGTTGATGATCAATTTATAATCAAGTCTGGCATCATTTTCAAATTGGTATGCCTTGTAGTAAAGGTTTGTCCCGGAGAGGTGGTTAAAATATTGATTTCCTGGATCCCAGCCTGAAAAATCCCCAGCCACGGATACCTGGGGGGAAGAACCGTTCACATAAAGAAAATATGCGCTGGTATCCTCAATGTAGGGAATACCAGCAGAAGAGTCAGCCCATTGCAGGAAAGAATCCACCAGAGCCTGCTTCTGATCTGCAGGAGTTTGATAAACTGAAGTAATAAAATCATTAAATGACCCGGTAAAATCTGCTGGGTCTATTCTGCGAATTGACGAATCATCAACTGCAAGAAATTCAATATCCTGGGATTCAGGAGCTGTTGTACAGGAGAGTATAAAAATAAATATCAGTAAAGAAGGAAGCGCTCTGAAAAGGTTTGTTGGTGTTGTCTTGTTTGTTCGGTTTTTTCTAAAAAACATGAGGCTAAAACAAGCTCCCTTTTAAAAAAACAGGGTGGAGAAGAAATTCTCCACCCTGTATAGATTAAGCAAATCGCATTGCGATTACTTCAGCATGAGCATTTTCTTGCTGAAGTTATGATCACCAGCGGTCAGTGTATAGATGTAGAGACCACTTGGAATCATGTTACCTGAATTATCCAAACCATCCCATGTCACGGAGTAATTACCGGCATTGAGATAGTCAGTCTTCAAGCTGCGGACTTCCTGACCAAGTGCATTGTAAATGGTCAGACGAACATTGCTGGCTTCGGGAAGCGCAATATTGATCGTCGTCGTAGGATTGAAGGGGTTAGGATAGTTCTGGCTCAGAGCATAGGATGTTGGAATCCCTGACAGTGAGGCAATTGAAAGCGGTTCACAAGACTGAGGGAATGGAAGATTCGCATCAGCATTTTGCTCACCAAAACACATCTCATCCAGCACAAATGTTGCGGCAGCATCATCAATGATGAAATCACGATTCTGGGCGAAGCCAGCTTCGTTATCCAGAGAGTTGATACCGAACTTGCACTGTTGAGCTTTCGCTTGACCTGCTGTGTAAAGGTAATCATATGAGTATTTCAAACCTTCATCATCGGTCTGGGTCATGGCCCATTCACCAACACAGGTTACATCATTACCCCAGTCCCACCATTGGCTAAGCACACCATTGATGGCTACACCGTTCACTTCAGACCACATGGTGATGTCATCTGAACCGGTCTGTGTGTCGATAAGGGTATCACCGGCATCCAGGGCACGATAAGCGGATGAGATATCCAGGTTGAATGTAACTGTCACATCCTGTGTGATAATATCATCAGGCG
>CAZVSF010000288.1:0-3673 GCA_964630195.1 uncultured Lentisphaeria bacterium | reverse complement strand
CTATTATTCATATCATTGCACAAACTAGGAGATGTCATATCATGCCTTATTATATTGTTATTTAACACTTTATGGACATGATTAGAACCCCTTAAACCAAAAAAAGAGACCACCCTTTTAGGATAGCCTCTTTTTAATTTTGATGCATGTGAATTATTCGGTCTCAGACCCTTCAGACTTGGTTTCATCTTCACCTTCGGGCGCATCAGGATTGTCCTGCTCTTCCTCTGTAGCCTCAGCTTCAGCACGCTCATCAGCATCTTTACGTTTGATCAAGTCTTGATCATCTTTGTGTTTTGTTAAAACAATAAATGATGTAGAGAAACCAGTTGCTACTGTTGCCAGCGCATATGCAGGAATGGCAAGATGAGCTAGAAGTGTAATTATTCCCACCACCACGCCGGTGATGGTTTGGGTGATGGTGGCAGATACCATTGGAGCGGTAGCTCCACAACCCGAACATGCCCCACAACAACCTGCAGCCACAGGTTCAAAAACCCTGCTCAGACAATGGGGCATCAATATGCAGGATGAATCACAATAAAAATTCGCTAGTATATTGCTTGGTAAAAAACTGTAGTTCCCGAACAGATCCATTCCAACCTGCTTGACAGCTAGATATGCGTTGCCCATGATCATTTCGTGACCAAACACCATTTCAATAAATTTGAACCCGGATAGGATAAAGAGATAAAATATTTGGTACCCGATCAAGGCTGCCAGGATCGTCATAATGGCATATCCAATAAGTCTGACTGGCTGATTCCACAGCAGTGTATAAGAACCAAACATCGATCCCATGGTGTCTTCTTCAGCACATGCTACAATGCTGGGAGACATAAAAATGCCCACACCAAGCGCAAGCACTGAGAACGTCAGAAAAAGGGCGGTCGGTAGGAATATCACAAAGAGCAGACCGTAAAGTAGAATATCCAGGACAGGCCATTGTGCCAGCCAGCCGAAAAGGGCAGCCAACAATACAAAAAAGCCGATTACTATTGCAATGGAGATAGGGCCAAAAAATACGGGGAACCAGTTTTTCATCGCCCATTTCCAGCCATCACGAGATGAATAGAACAAATCGCCTTTGTATTCTTTGATCGTAATTTTTGCGACAGAGGTTAAGCCAAGCCAGATGGCGATGATGGCAATGATATAGGATAGAGATACAAGGATCCGTGCAAACAAGCCCATTGAAGCCGTGATACAACAAGCTGGCATGAGATGGTAACTGTTCCAGATACTCCCCAAAGAATTGCCTTCAACTAGAAGAGCAAGATATGTGAAAATGACATAGGCCAGGTAAGAAATGAATAGAGCTTCCAGCATGACCAGCATGCGTCTGCCAAGAGCCAGGCGTGGCGCGCGAAATAGATCCTTGAAATTGAAATAAAGTTGAGTTTCAAGCATGGGTGATTCTCCGTGTTGACGTTTTAATAATTATTAGATTTACATTTCCTGTCTGACAAAATCAACCCAGACAGGGAGATTGGTGACATCCTGAATCTCTTTGGCATATGCCTCAGCATCTTTGGATTCCTGGAAATTTCCTACTCGAAGACGATAATAGATCTCGTCCTTGTCCTTGAAAAAAGCTCTCTGTATATAACTATCAATGCCATATTGATTCTGAAGTTGACTTGATGCAGCCTGAGCCTCCTCAAGAGAGGGCCAGGAAGATACTTGAATAGTGAAGGTCCGTGAAGCAAGCGGTATTAGATTGCCACGACTCGTCGTGACTGCTTTCGTCTTTTTGACACTGGCTTTCGCTTTCTTAGCTGTGGGCTTACGCGCTTTTTTGGCTTCCTCTGGTGATTTCATCTTAGACAAATATCTTCTCTGTTCACCATCATCAGTGAGGCTAACAGGAGCAGGTTCTGCCACAGTTGTATCTTCTGCTTTTAGAGCTTCGAACAAGTGGTCGGGAATTTCACCATCCACGATGGTGTTATCTTCACTCATTACTGCTTCATAAAAATATGAAGTTTGCTCAGTCTCACCATTTAGCGTGACTTCGCGAACAATATCATAATTACCGGCAACATCCGGTTTAAATGAAACGAGGTCAAGCGTATCAGAAGGCAGAAAACCCAGCAATTTGCTGCTATCCGGGAGTTGTGCAAAAATCCAGTTTACCTGCTGATCTTCCACAGGTTCTTCGACCTGGAGGGTAACATATTCGCCTAGAATCACTTCATCGCGCCCGAAATGGCTATTCCACATGTCGCAGTTGACCAAAATGCTAAGTACAAACAGAATCAACAAACCGCGTTTAAATACAACATTATTAGTCATTTCTGCCTCCTGATACAGGCTAATAATTAGAGATTAGAGGCGATAATTTCAGCCCCGCTGAAGAAAAATGCAATCTCTTTCTCAGCATTCTCATCTGAGTCTGATCCGTGTACCGCATTTCGACCTTTGTTTTCAGCATACATTTTCCGTATCGTACCTTCGGCTGCTTCTGCCGGATCAGTGGCTCCAATCGTATCTCTCCAGGCTTGGACAGCGTTATCTTTTTCAAGTGCCATCACAAATGTGGGTCCTGAAGACATGAAATCCACCAATTCACCATAGAAGGGACGTTCACGGTGGACTGCATAAAATTCCTCAGCCTGGCCCCGTGTAATCAAGGTGAGACGGCCAGCTTTTATCTGAAATCCTGCTGCCAGTGTTGCATCTATTACTTTTCCAAGTTTGCCAGATGCTACTGCATCGGGTTTTATCATTGCGAATGTTTTGTTTCCCAAAATCTTAACTCCTATTTATTAAATGTGTCTTGCTCCCCGCATTTTGCTGGGTCCAAGCCTGCCTGCCTGCATGCCAGGCCGAAACTTTTGAGCGCAGGTTGGTCGAAGTATGACACACGATACTTCTAATGTGTATCCTTCGACTAGCTCAGGATGACGTTAACCTAATTATTTAAGATCTCTTCCATCAATTCACCAATCCCTGCCGGGCTTTCTGAAACAGCAATACCGGCGGCTTTGAGTGCTGCAATTTTGTCTGATGCGGTTCCCTTACCACCAGAAATGATAGCACCTGCGTGACCCATACGGCGCCCTGGAGGGGCTGTGGTACCAGCAATAAACGCAACAATGGGTTTGTTAAAGTTCTGTTTAGCCCATTCCGCAGCCTCTTCTTCAGCCGTTCCACCAATCTCACCTATCATGACAACAGCATCCGTGCCATCATCCTCATTGAAAAGCGTAAGCAGATCAATAAAATTTGAGCCGATGATTGGATCACCGCCAATCCCGATACAGGTGGATTGTCCAATACCTCGTGTACTCAGCTGATGCACAGCTTCGTATGTAAGTGTTCCACTTCTGGAAATAACACCCACTTTACCCTGCTTATGGATGAATCCAGGCATAATACCGATTTTTCCGGCACCAGGAGAGATGACACCGGGACAATTTGGTCCTACCATACGTGTCTTCCTGCCAGCCATATAAGCATGGACTTTGACCATATCCGCAGTGGGGATACCCTCAGTGATGCAAATAACCAGATCAAGTTCTGCATCAACAGCTTCCATGATTGCGTCTGCAGCAAAAGGTGGAGGTACAAAGATCACTGAAGTGTTGGCTTGGGTGGCAACCTTTGCTTCTCGGATGGTGTTAAATATGGGTACACCGGCATCTGTTTTTTGCCCCCCTTTTCCTGGGGT
>CAZVSF010000287.1:0-3678 GCA_964630195.1 uncultured Lentisphaeria bacterium | reverse complement strand
TTCTGATTATCATTTTTTATTCCAAGTTTGGCGAGGCGTGCCTTTTTAAGGATTATGTATGAAACGAATATTTTTATTTTTATTACTTGCTTTTTATAGTAAGTTATTAATATGAAATATGAGGAATTATTAAATACTTTTGCTGATCGACCTTTTTTTGAGACCGCTGATCTACTGACTATGTTTCCAGAGAAGGAAGCCCAAGTCTTGCCACGTCTATCAAGATGGGTCGCAGCAGGGAAATTGGTTCGTTTGCGTCGTGGGAAATATGTACTCCCAACCCAATTTCGAACCCGAGTCCCCCACCCCTTCCACATTTCCAATTTTTTGTACTCACCCTCTTACATTTCACTGCAAACCGCTTTGGAATATTACCAGCTCATTCCAGAACATACTCCCTTGATTCAAGCCGTGACCACCAGAGATACTAGACATTGGGACACTCCCTTGGGGATCTTCCATTACCACAGCTTAAAGACCGATCGCTTCTCAGGGTATGAGTCTATCCAACTGGGGATTCAATCTCAAGAGACGGCTCTTATTGCCTCACCTGAAAAAGCATTGGTGGATATTTGTCTATTGAATAGCGGTGAGTGGGATGTGACGCGATGGAGTAGTTTGCGACTGCAAAACACTGAAAGGCTGGATCCTGATGTCTTACTTGACTACTCCAGAATTATTCCCAGCCAAAAACTAGTCAGAGGGATGGAAGCATTGATCCAAAGTTTAAGGAAGACAAAATGAAAAGTGAAGCCATTCGTATCGCACAGCAGGCTGAATCGCCAACTATTGCTTACCTCCAGCTAAGGGAATATTTACAACATGTCATTTTAAGAGTCCTTTTCGAGCAAAAAGATTTAGCTCAGCTCATTTTTCATGGCGGTACGGCCCTGCGTATTATTCATGGGCTTAATCGTTTTTCTGAAGACCTGGATTTCCACCTGCAAGAAATCAACAAAACCTATAGTTTTTCACAAGTAATTTCCAAACTGTGTAAGAATTTGACCTTGCAGGGCTACAGAACGAGTAGCTCCGTGGTTAAAGAGAAAACAGTTAGATCAACATTTATCAAATTTGAGGGGCTACTTTTTGAATGTGGACTCACACCCGACGAGAATGAGAAGCTTAGCATTAAGATAGAGGTAGATGCAAATCCCCCCCTTGGCTGGCAGGTCCAACGCAAGCTTATTAACAAATATTCGCCCTTTAGTCTGATTCATCACGATGCTCCAAGTTTTCTGTCAGGAAAAATCCATGCGATTCTCCAAAGACCCTATACCAAAGGTCGTGATTTCTATGATCTTATTTTTCTTTTATCTCGCTGGCAGGGTCTCCAACCCAATATCCCCTATTTACAAAATGCGCTGACGCAAACCAACTATGCGGGTGCCCAAATAGATGAAAACTCCTGGAAATCAGTATTGAGTGAGACAGCCAGTAGTTTGAATTGGGGTCATGTTCAAGATGATATTAGACCATTTGTGTTGGCGGAAGTAGATGGAGAGATTCTCAATCTAAATTTACTACTTGATTTGCTCAGCTGAATTGCATGCCAAAAAATATGGCGGGTGATCATTCGTTGATCTTATTGGTGGCGGGGACAGGGATTCGGACAAAAAAGCGATTGCCCCTCGGTTTATTAGGTTCCACCCAGACTGTGGCACCGTGGGCTGTTGCGATGCGTCTCACTATGGCCAGACCCAGTCCGCGTCCCTTTTTGCCCTCTTGAGACAGTTGCACGTTGCGTTCGAAAATACGCTCCCGGTTGCTTCCCTGAATGGCATTCCCAAAATCAGTGATTGAGACTGAAACCGCTTCAGTGTCTATCTCTGCCTTGACTTGAATCTTCTTACCGTCTCTGGCATATTTTATAGCATTGCTGATATAATTTTTAAAAACCTCACTGATGAGGGTATTGGCATAAATGACAACGTTTTGTGGTACATCAATTTCTAGTGTCATCCCGGCCTTCTCCAGGCGCATTGAAAATTCGCCCCCGACTTCCTGGAGTAAATTGTTCAGATCAATTTTTTCCAAGGGAATTGATTCACCAAAGGTTGCCTGGGTTAGAAGTGAGGTCTCATCCAGTACCTTCAGTAATCTCGCAGCGGTCGTATACAGGCCTTCGATCAATTTGTTATCTGGTATTTGTTCCATGGCAAGTTCAGACATGCCATAAATAACACCGGCAGGATTCTTGAGATCATGGGTAATGATATCCAGTAAAAGCTCTCTTAATTGATCAGATTTTGAGAGTTTAGCCTCCGCTTCCTTGCTGGTCGTAATGTCCTGAGTGCATCCTCTGAAAAAGACTGTTTTGCCTTTTTTTCGCCTGGGGATATCGATCTCCTCATGCAACCAGCGGATGCTGCCATCGGATCTGATAATACGATAATCAGTTCGAACCAGCTGTTTGGTTTTTATCTCACGTTTGTAGCGTTCCAGATCATCGGGATGGATCCTGGTTAACACATGGCGCAGGGTAATGCGCTCATCAGGATCAATATCAAATATGCGATACAATTCCGGTGACCAGGACATGGTTTTGGTGGCTGGTTCATAATCCCAGCTCCCGATACGCGCCAATTGTTGAGAGATAAGCAGCTGGGCCTGATTTTTTCGAAGCTCTTTATGTTCCTCTCTCAGGTCATCTGCTATTTTTGCCCGGAGCAAGGCACCGCCAATTTGATTGGCCATGGTCTGAAGTTGGGCAAGACTTTTTTTAGAATATTTGTTGAGTGTATAGCTCTGGGCCGTCACTTCTCCCAATTTTTTATTGTCCCACATCATGGGTGCGAACATGAGGGAAGCACTTTTTCTGGCGACCGCTCCAAAGGGGCGATCCATGGGTTTGGCTTTGATATCTGCTTCAGTTCGGTTCAGGAGCTTTGGTTTAGGGATTCCCTCAATACTGTCGTCGTCCAATTTTTCGAAGGGTGTTGAGAGGGGTGCAAATGAGACAGGAGTACGCTCCCCTTCGGCAGTATCCTCACAATAGAGACCTTTGTTGATTTGATTTTCATGGTCAATAAAACTGATGGCGATAGAGTCACTTTCAAAGGACGCTCTGATCACTGCAGCCCCTGCAGCGGCAGTTTCATAAATATCCATGAACACATTCAGCCTGGTGGCAAGTTCAGCCGAAGCCGTTTGAAATCTTTGATTTTCCTTCTTCAGGGAGATATCGCGCCAGACGGTGAAAAGGGTCTGTTTTTTTCCATCAGTGGAGATAGCAGTCAGCAACACCTCTACCGGGAAAACCTCACCATTGGCTTTGCGATGCATCCACTCGAATCGATGGCTACCCTGTTTATAGGCCAGGGCCATCATCTCATCGGCTTTGCTTTGTGAATCTTGTCCATCGGGTTGAAACTCAGGTGAAAGCACGGAGGGGTGGGTGTTTAAGACATCATCGATGGCGCTGAAACCAAGCATATTCACGGTGGCCTGGTTGCAATCCACAAAAAGACCATTTTCGATGATCAGACAGGCATCGGCAGATTTTTGGAATAATTCTCTATATCGAGATACCATCAGAATTCTATTTGAAGTTGTTGTAGACGGATTATGAATGCGGTCATAGCTATTTTCCCCAGGCTCGAAATGTTTAACTGATCTGCGGCAAAATATGATTGATAGCGATAATCAAAAGACAATTATGATTGAACGAGGGGATAC
>CAZVSF010000286.1:0-3680 GCA_964630195.1 uncultured Lentisphaeria bacterium | reverse complement strand
CTCGGTTGGAGGATAGGTTGAGAAGGAGGGCAACCCCCCTGGCCTCCCCTATTATTACGATTCTAACAAGCAGGGAAAATCACTCGCTTCTATTTTGGAAACAAGCACCTGAACACTTACTTTGAGAGCCAAACATGAAGGAGCAAGAACCGCGATAATGTTCAAAAAATATTTTCTTTTTCGCCCACTTTTTATTCGCGGCTTACTTTTGCTCCTGGTGCCCCTGCTTTCAATCCAGGCGCAAAGGTTCCGGGTGAACCCAGACTCGCGCATGAAGGCTGTCTTTCTTATAAATTTCACCAAATACATTAGCTGGACCACCCTGGATACTATGAAGCACTTCACTATCGGTGTGTATGGACTGGATGATATTCTGGTTCCCTTAAGACAGATGTCCAAAGAACGCGCTTCCGAGGGGCAGGAAATTGACGTTGAGCGAGTGGCCACGGTTAAAGAAATTGAAGTGTGTGACATCCTCTTTATACCTGTAAATCAAACAGACGCCTTTCACAAACTTCGGCCAAAAATACCACCTGAAAACATTTTGCTGGTTGGTGAATCTCTTGGTTTCGCAACCAGCGATGGCGCTATAAACTTTATTAAACGAGACGGAAAAATTAAGCTGGAAATCAATCGGAAAGCACTTCAGGCCGCAAACTTGAAGGCTAGCTCACATCTGCTTAAGCTGGCAATCCTGGTGGGTGAGGAAGAGGCGACACCCCTTGATTAAGTTTCAAGATCTATCCATAAAATCAAAACTGATTTCCATCCAGCTGTTTACCACGCTGTTTATTCTTGTGTTTTTTGTAAGTATTTATCTGTTTAGCCAATATCACCAGTATGAGGCCAGGGCTTTTTCACGCATGTCAACCCTGGCTGAGGTCCTGGGCTCAAATAGCGTTTCCGCCCTATTGTTTTTTGATAACGAGGCTGCAACGGATGTGTTGGAGTCGCTGGCAACACAGGATGATATTTTGAATGCCGTGGTCTTTGATCATAACGGCGAGCCTTTTGCTCGCTTTGATAGGGGCGATCAATCAGATTTTAGTTTTGGTGTGGTAGATGCTGAAGTTAAATCGATACACCAGGATCATTTTATCCTCACAAAAAGAATTCTCTTTGACGATCTGAAGGTGGGTTGGATCGCCTTGCGCCTTGACTCCAGTAATCGTCGTGTTGAGCTTATGGAAGCCCTTAGACAATCTTTCCTGCTGTTTATTGCCGGGCTCATTCTGGCGGGATTGCTCTCCCTGAGAGCCCAGAGACCCATTTCCGAATCCATTGAAACTTTGGCTGAGACAGCTAAAAAAATCCGTGATTCAGGCGACTACCGTATCCGCGTAAAGTCAAGCGCCAGAGATGAAATTGGCCAGCTTGTGGCCAGCTTTAATGCCATGCTTGAAAAGATCCTTGACCATGAGCAGCATCTTGAGAAGTTGGTGGCAGAAAGGACTGTAGAGCTTGAGTCTGCAAAAACGCGTGCTGAAGAATCTGACCATTTGAAGTCGGCTTTTCTGGCTTCCATGTCTCACGAATTAAGAACACCCCTGAACTCTATTATTGGTTTTACGGGTATCCTTTTGCAGGGAATGGCAGGTCCGCTGACGACAGAACAAACCAAGCAACTCGGCATGGTAAAGGGTAGCGCAGCGCATCTGTTAGAACTGATCAATGACGTTCTGGATATTTCGAAGATTGAATCGGGTCGCGTGGAGGTACACGACGAGTCCTTCAAGGTGGACTTGCTGCTGATTATGGCGGTAAGCTCTCTGCGTCCTTTTGCAGAGAAGAAAGGGCTGCGCTTAAGGCATAATATTGAGCTTAATCTTCCCAAGTTAAAGAGTGACAAAAGGCGGCTTGAGCAGGTCCTTATTAACTTGATCAACAATGCCATCAAGTTTACCGACGAAGGTGAAATTGCAGTGAACGGCTATCGGGAAGATGGTTTTGTAAAAATTGATGTCGTGGATACTGGTGTTGGGATAGGCGAAAAAGATTTGACAACTATTTTTGAAACATTTCGACAGATCGACACCGGTCTGGATCGCGTAAAAGAAGGGTCTGGTCTGGGCCTGGCCATCAGTAAAAAGCTTATCGAATTATTAGGCGGAACCATCCGTGTTTCGAGTGAGCCTGGCGTTGGCAGTACTTTTTCTATTGCATTACCCTTCTCTATGGAGAAATAGGACATGAGAACCAAAACACTTATTATCGAAGACAATGAAAATAACATGTACCTCATCTCTTTTTTGCTTGAGAACAACAATCATGAAATTGTCCAGGCCTTTGATGGGAAAGATGGTGTGGACCTTGCCAAAACGGCTCACCCCGACCTCATTTTGTTGGACATTCAGCTTCCCAAAATGAATGGCTATGAGGTTGCCGCTGCCATTCGCAAAGACAAATCTCTGGACAAGATCCCAATTGTTGCCATTACATCTTACGCCATGCCCGGCGATCAGGAAAAGGCTTTGGCCGCTGGCTGTAACGGCTATATCAAAAAACCCATTAATCCAGACACCTTTTTAGCGGAAGTGGAAAGTTATTTGGATAAGGAATAGGTGGCTGTACAGGCTGTTGTTAAACGCCTGATGCTTTTGCCTCTCTGGATCATCGCGACAAAGGCCTTACTCTCAACCCCGAAATGCTCACCGGATTCCAGAATATTTAAATGTTAGCTCTGTCCAGGGCCATGCTTACAAACAGCACGGGTAAATATATCAGCATATAACGGAAAAAGTATTTAGCTGTAGCCGGTTTGCGGCTGCTATAGAATCGGGTCACCATGACAATGGCTCCCATGGTAATAACGGTGGCTATCATGAGATAGATCGGCCCGGAGACCATAAAGACAAACGGAACGAATATCAGCGGAATGTTTATCAGCGTGTACCAGATACTCTGGCGAAAAGAGGCTTCTTCTCCGGCGACAAAAGGCAATTGTTTGCCACCAGCTGCCAGATATTGATCTTTGTAGCGAAAACAGATCACAAACGTGTGGGGGATCTGCCACATAAAAATCATCAGAGACATCCACAGGATCATCAGGTCAACACCCTGAGTAACAGAATACCACCCGATAAAGGGAAGCAGGGCACCTGGGAGTGATCCTATCAGGGTACTCATGGTAGAGCGGGATTTTAAGGGCGTATAGGTCCAGACATACAGTCCACCGCACAGAAAGGTAGCCAATGCTGTCATGGGATTGATCAGAAGATATTGCAAGGACAAGCCCAGGGCAAAAACAGCCAGGCCAGCCACAAGCGCAGTGTTTGGTGGAATCTGCCCAGATGGAATGGGTCGACTCTGGGTCCGCTCCATTTTCGCATCACCATGACGTTCATAATATTGGTTCAGGGCAAAGGTGGCCCCATTAGCCATGCCTGTTGTGAGAACCAAAATTAGCAGAGATGTCCAGCTAAAAGACAGCCCGGTTTCCTCCAAAGCATATAAATGCGCAAAAACCACCATAAGCATAATCATGGGAATGGGTTTCAAACGAAAGAGTTGGATATAGGCTTTAAGCATGGCTGAATGCTTTTTGCTGGATATGCGCAAAAACCACCATGAGCATAATCATGGGGATGGGTTTCAGACGAAAGAGTTGGATATAGGCTTTAAGCATTTTCTAATCGTTACCTGTTCGTCACCCTGAGCTCGTCGAAGGGTGAACAATCCAC
>CAZVSF010000285.1:0-3689 GCA_964630195.1 uncultured Lentisphaeria bacterium | reverse complement strand
GCATATCAGCGACGCTCATAGCAGCTGTTTTTGAAGAATAGTCACCAACCATTATCACATACAAGGGCTTTCCATTGCTAGATCGCTCTTTGATACTGGCCTTATAGCCTATGGATTCGATCTGATCTACTAGTCTTTTTGCGTTGTCATAATTCCCAAAGGCACCGGCCTGAAGTGAGAATTGTCCCGCAGGTTGGGCATTATCCAAATCCAGATCCTGACCTAGACTACGGATTGGAGCTGTGGCTGGGCTTGAGGGGATGGCTGGTGTTGTGGCAGATCTATTCCTTCCGGGTAATCGAGTAAGATCCAATTCCTCAGGGATATCGAAGGCTACCCCGGGGTATTGTTCAACGATATAGGCTAGGTCAGTATAGACGCTATCTATCTGCCTTGAGGCTATGCCCGCTCGCAGGGATAAATTCACAGCATTCACAATGTCCGGGTGATTAGGATAAGATCTTATGAGCTTTAAAAAATACTGACGGCTCTGAATATATAGACCCTGAGCATAATAATATTCACCCAGATGCATATAGGCAGAAGCTGCATATTTGCTGCCTGCATCGTTTCGAGCGATGTCCTTGTAGATCCCTGCCGCCACCAGCGCATCGTCCTGCATAATTGCTCTGGCATACCGGATTCCCGGGTGACCGGGGTATTCGTAACTCAGATCTGTCAGGAGGACTCTGGCACTATCCATTTTGCCCATTTCAATAAGTGATAACAAGCCATCCACATCTTGTGCGAACGCAGAGGACAGACTTCCGATGACAAAAATCATCAGAAGATAGTGCTTTATCAGGAAGGAGTTACCCATCCGCATTTGTCGCATATATACCGGGGTTCATCGCTAATATTTCCACAATCAGGACAGGTGAGAATGCGTTTTTGTCTGTCAGTAACAATCAATTGATCTATGGTGGTCTTGAGCATATCCTTATGACCCATTTTTTCCAGCATATTCAATTGCCCCAAAACAAAACTTAAATTTGAATAATCTGGATCTTTAACTTCTTCGAGCAATGACAAGGCATCTCTATATTCACCTTTTCGTTCGAAATAATTCGCCAATCCTATGACAACCTCAAGGTTATCAGGTTGCTTTTTGTGCAATCTTTGATAGAATTGTTCAACCTGCTCAAATTGTCCCAATTCAAAATACATCTTCTCAATTTCAGAAAACACGATACTCCCAGCAGTTGGATCTAATTCCGCAAAACTGGTAAAAAAATCTATGGCGTGCTTAAAATTTCCCTCTTCCTGACGAATTTTTCCAAGATGAAAATAAGGAGCAGGACATTTGTTATTTAATTTTATAGCCTGCTTCAAAAGGGAAACTGCTTCTGCATTTTCACCAGCCTGCTTTTGCTGTAAGGCTTCCTCAGTTTTATATATAGCAGGTAAAAGAGGATCCGCAGTTCCACCAGCACTGTTCTCTCTCTGAAAGGCTTTGATCGCCTCTGCCCATTTGGCCTGTTTTACTGCGTAGCGATGAAGTGCTTTGAGCGCCCAGAGATCCTTCTTCCTTATTTTCAGGATAGCTTCAGCATGCGAAACGGCCTGTGGGTATCGTTTTAAGGCTTCATAGTCTTTGGCCAGACGCTCTTGGGCCATGAGAAAATATTCCTGATTCAAACCTTGACGATTCAAGACATCTTCGTGGACAACAATCGCCTGCTCAGGCTTTCCAAGCTGTCGATAGAGATCTCCAACCTGCAGAAAAGCACCATGATTGGCAGTGTCACTGTGCGCGATTTCTGATAATTGTTGGAGCGCTTGTTTCTTTTCACCCGCTAAAATGTGATTGAGTGCTTTTATTTCGGCACCTCGTGCACCGATCTTTTTTGGTTGGCTAAAAAAGAAATACCTTACAAGCAGAAATACCAATGCTAGAAATATGACAATAAATAGTAGAGTTATAAGGTCCATGATGCTCCCTATTCCCTATTGGTCAGTGGAATCCACATCCACATCCCCGTCTTTTTCCAGCACTGCTTGTCGACGTTTATCAACTTCACCCTGAAGTTTTTCACGTTCTCGGTCAATAAGCTTCAAACCTTGCCGTAACTTAATATTTTGACCAATCGTGATGGAAAACCCAAACAGAATACCCAGAACAGCCGAGCCAAGGATTACAAAATATAGCGGTATATTTGAATATACGGCACCCATCAGTTTCAATTCAACTGGGGTAGCATTTTGAGTAAACACCCATACGACTGTTAATAGGATTGCTACTGTGATAAAGATTTTAAGTTCTTTCATCTATTTCCTCAATCTACAATTTGACCAAACAGTGTGATTCCTTGCGCATCAATGATTTCCACTTTGACCATATCACCTGGTTGCTCGCTGGCTTTGTCAAATATAACAATTTTATTGGAACGTGTTCTACCTTGATGCTGATTTTCAGATTTTTTTGAATTTTTTTCCACCAGTACTTCGAGAGTCTCCCCGATGTACTCTCTATTTCTAAGCAGGGTATGCTCTCTTTGCAGTGAAATCATGCGCTGGAGACGCTCCTGTTTATCTTTTTCAGGCACTGTATCTTCGAATTCAGAGGCCTTTGTACCTGGGCGTGATGAATATTTGAAGGTGAAGGCCGTATCAAATTTCACCTGCTCCATCACATCCAATGTTTCTAAAAAAGCTTCTTCCGTCTCTCCAGGAAAACCAACGATCATATCTGTGCTTAAAGACAGACCGGGGATCTTATCCTTCATTTTTTTTGCTAGATCTAAAAAATGCTGCTTGGTATAAGTTCTATTCATGCGCTCTAGTACAGCATCACTCCCTGCCTGAAGCGGAAAATGAATATGGTTACAGACTTTAGGATTGCTGGTATGAATGGCAATTAATTCATCATCAAAATCCTGAGGATGCGGAGAGGTATATCGAATCCGCTCAATACCATCTATTTTTGACACTTCATCAAGTAATTCATGAAACCTGCGACCCTCATGATGAAAGGAATTCACGTTTTGTCCAAGCAGGGTGACTTCTTTGAATCCGTCATCTCGAATCTGTTTTATTTCTTCAACAATGCTTTCAATTGAGCGGCTTCTCTCTCTTCCCCTGGTAAATGGAACTATACAAAATGTACAGAATTTGTCACAGCCACGCATGATTGATATCCATGCATTGATACCTTCTCTTCTGGCAGGAAAAAGATCATCATAGACTTCCATCCGACTGAGTTTGGTATCAACGTTCACTTCTTTTGTCTGAACCGGTAGTGAGATCATACCGGGAAGTTTTCGATAAGAATCGGGTCCAAGGATGATATCTACATAGGGTTTGGTCTTGAGTAGATCTTCTTTCAGATTTTGAGCCATGCATCCCAGTAAGCCGATTTTGACATCGGGATTTCTGTCTTTGAACACTTTCAAATTGCCTAAACGGGCATGTACTTTTTCTTCGGCGTGTTCCCTGACCGAACAGGTATTTACCAATATCAGCTGGGCATCATCAGCCACATCGGTACGAGTATATTTCTCTTTTTCCAAAAGACCGGCGACCAATTCTGAGTCATACTCATTCATCTGGCAACCATAGGTCTCTATATAATATTTTTTTTTGCTATTAATGATCAATTCTCGCTTTCATAAACATTCAGCCCCCACCTCACAACGATGAATATATTTTTCCCCCCTCCGACCTACAAGGGTATTAAAATGATTCCCCCC
>CAZVSF010000284.1:0-3710 GCA_964630195.1 uncultured Lentisphaeria bacterium | reverse complement strand
ATTAGTTATAAACTCGTCCATCGTTTGAGCGGAGCAGAAGCCATTGGACCTATCCTGGTGGGTATGGAGAAACCTGTACATATTCTACAGGTAGGTTCCACCAGTGTCCAGGATGTAGCAAACATGACCGCCATTGCAGTTGTGGATGCACAGGAACAGGAGAAGCTTGTAAAAAGTCAGTGAAATGATGTTCGTTTTAATTCTGACAGGATTAACAAATATTATGGCATGGTGATTGCCGCAGCAGGCATAGCAAAACAATGGGATCCAACACTTGTCAAATGACAAGAATAGGTTCTTGAAGAGACTTGGGGTACCGTCTATATTGGCGCAACACTCTTGAAAGAAAGGGCACTTTAAAGATCATGCAGGAACATTACGGAATCGCCTTAGCCTTTGGCGCCGTTGCCTTCGGGCTGATGTATTGCGGCTTCATCATTCAAAAGCTCATATCCCCAAAAAATCCAACAGAAGAAAAAGTAAATACCTATGAATGTGGTGAAGTCCCGGAAGGTGATGGGTGGCTGCAATTCAACATCCGCTTCTATGTCATTGCATTGATCTTTATCATTTTTGATGTTGAAGTTGTTTTTCTTTTCCCATGGGCAGTCGTCTTTAAGGACATGGGATTTCTTACCTTTGTGGAAGTCTTTGTGTTTATGCTAATTCTCACAGCAGGTCTGGCCTATGTATGGGTGAAGGGTGATCTGGAATGGGTAAAAATGAAACTAAAATATGGCACCGGTCGCTACTCTGCGTCCAGGCTTCACGAAGCGGAGACCAAATAAATGGGTGCGTTAAACCATAAATTCAATGAGAATATTCTCATTACATCTTTAGATAAACTGCTGAACTGGTCGCGATCCGGTTCTGAATGGTATTTTCAGTTCGGCTTGGCGTGTTGCGCCATCGAAATGATGTCAACAGCTGCTGCCAGACATGATCTGGAACGTTTTGGGGCCATGCCTCGTTCATCGCCTCGTCAAGCAGATGTGATGATTGTCGCAGGCACGGTGACCCTGAAAATGGCAACCCGTGTCAAGCGTCTTTATGAGCAAATGGCAGAACCAAAATATGAGATCTCCATGGGGTCCTGCTCAAACTCCGGTGGTCCCTACTGGCAACATGGATATCACGTCCTCAAGGGCGTGGATCAAATCATTCCTGTAGATATTTACATTCCAGGTTGTCCACCAAGACCAGAGGCACTTCTGGAAGGACTCATGCATCTTCAAACAAAAATGCGTGAAGAGCATATTCTGGAAAAGAAAGAGGGCTGACGTGACTGAACAAGAAATTTACGCCGACCTGTCGAAAAAATTTGATGCAAAGATCCTCGAATTTATGGAAGAAGAGACCCACAACCCTACGGTTGTTGTGGAGGCCAGTAGTATTGGTAAAATTGTTGCCTATCTGCAAGAGGATGAACACTTACAGTTTGATTCACTCATGAATCTAGCTGGACATGATCCAGGGGTAGAGTTTGAGTTTAGCGTGATCTATCATCTGTATTCAACGCAGCTCAAACACTATATCACGCTCAAGGCGTTTGTATCCAGAGAAGATCCTGTGGTTGGGAGCGTTACTGATGTCTACAAGACCGCTGACTGGCATGAACGAGAAGCCTTTGATCTATATGGCATCAAATTCGAAGGTCATCCCGATTTAAAACGTATTCTAATGGAAGATGATTGGGAAGGCTATCCGCTAAGAAAAGATTATGTGCCTGCCGAGTTCTACCGGGGCATGCGCATTGAAAAGGTGAAAGAATGAGCCGCCTCCACGCTGAAGAAATGATTCTCAATATGGGACCTCAGCACCCCAGTACGCATGGGGTACTACGACTTAAATTACGGACAGATGGAGAGATCGTCTCCCATATTGAACCTGTGATCGGATATTTGCATCGTTCTTTTGAAAAACATGCAGAAAACCTTGAATACCAAATGGTTACCCCCTTCACAGGCCGCTGCGATTATCTGGCTGCCATGGGAAGTGAACATGGATATGCCATGGCGGTCGAAAAGATGATGGGAATCGAACTCCCTGAGCGTGTTGAGTATCTCCGTGTCATTTTTGCTGAACTACAAAGAATTGCCAGCCACCTCGTCGCCGTTGGGACCTTTGGTCTGGATGTGGGAGCGATCACACCCTTTATTTATTGTTTCAGAGAACGTGAACTTATTCTTGATCTCTTTGAGATGGCTTCAGGTGCCCGCCTGCTTTATAACTATATATGGATCGGTGGTCTGGCCCATGATGTACCTCCTGGTTTTGTAGAAAAAACCTACGAATTTCTGGATGCATTTGAAGAACGCATTGCCGAGTACAATCAGATCCTCACAGGCAACAAAATATTTATTGAACGGGCTGCAGACATCGGTGTCATGACACCTGAAGTGGCTATCAATTATGGGGTCACTGGACCCAGCCTGCGAGCCTCCGGGGTGAACATTGATATCAGGCGGACCGAACCCTATTCCATTTACGATCGCTTCGATTTTGAAGTGCCGCTTGGACAGGGAACAGTGGGAAGTGTTGGGGACAGTTGGGATCGTTATTATGTGCGCGTTCTGGAGATGGGTGAGAGTGCCAAGATCGTTCGACAGGCTCTGGACCAACTTCCTGTTGAAGGAGATGTACAATCTGCCATCCCACGTCGAATCCGTCCACCGAAGGGCGAAATTTATTTCCGAAGTGAGAATCCTCGTGGAGAATTGGGCTACTATATAGTCAGTAATGGGAAGAATGTGCCTGTGCGCCTGAAAATGCGTTCCCCGGCATTCTCAAACCTCAGTGTTATTAACGAAATTGGCCAAGGCTGGATGATCTCCGATGTCATTGCGATTCTCGGAAGTCTGGACATTGTACTAGGGGAGATTGATCGCTAAATGATACAATTACTTGCTAACTGGATTCTCTCGTTTGATATCCTATCAGGTATGGGAGATGCTATTGCCTGGGGATTATCTCTGTTTATCGTTGCTGCTCTGATCTTCGCCTTTGTGGCAGTGAATGCTATTGTCCTGGTGTATATCGAACGAAAAGTGTCGGCCTTTATGCAGGTTCGACTTGGACCTATGCGTGTGGGAAAATTTGGGACACTGCAAACCGTGGCTGATGCTCTAAAACTGCTCCAAAAAGAAGATATTATTCCAAAACTGGCCGACAAGGTGCTCTTTGTCGTGGGACCCTGGATCATTCTGGTTGCCTCGGTCGTAACCTTTGCAGCCATTCCCTTCTCCAATACTCTGTTGGCAGCCAATATGAATATTGGACTCTTTTATGTGGTCTCCATCTCATCCATCGTCGTGTTGGGCATTGTGATGTCTGGCTGGGCCTCCAATAATAAATGGTCACTCTATGGTGCCATGCGCTCAGCAGCTCAGATCATTTCCTATGAGATCCCGGTTGGTATCACACTGATCGCCGTTGTTGCGGTCGTCGGTAGTTTGAATCTTCAAACCATTATTGAAGCCCAGGGAGGCACAGGTAACCTGTTCCATTGGATACCGATTCCCTTGCCAAACTGGTTCATCTTCCACAGTCCCTTTCTCTTTATGGCAGCATTTGTCTATCTCATAGGAGCAACAGCCGAAATTAATAGAACCCCCTTTGATATACCTGAATCAGAATCAGAACTGGTGGCTGGATTTATGACGGAGTTCTCAGGATTAAGATGGGCGCTGTTCTTTCTGTCGGAATATGCG
>CAZVSF010000283.1:0-3711 GCA_964630195.1 uncultured Lentisphaeria bacterium | reverse complement strand
ACCCATGGGTTACTTTTCAAGCACCACTCTCTCAGACACAACTTTCGAAAACACACTGACACGGGTTACTGCAAAACTGGCAGAAGAAGGTTTTGGGGTTATTAGTGAAATTGATGTTTCGACAACCTTCAAAAAGAAGATCGAT
The DNA here is from genome assembly GCA_964630195.1 of uncultured Lentisphaeria bacterium. GTDB lineage: Bacteria > Fidelibacterota > UBA8477 > UBA8477 > JABMPR01 > JABMPR01. The sequence continues at coordinate 3,566 of CAZVSF010000283.1, read as the reverse complement.
GTAGATTTTAAAAAATACACCATTCTGGGTGCCTGCAATCCTGGCTATGCCCATCATGCCCTGCAGACCGAAGATAAGGTCGGCGTATTTCTTCCCTGTAATGTTGTGGTCATCGAACAAGCGCCTCGCACCATTGAAGTGGCTGCTGTGGATCCGGTGGACTCTATGGTATCAGTGGGAAATGCAGAGCTAACGGCCATAACCGAGGATGTCAGGGTAAAACTGCAGCGCGTCATCCAGTCGCTGTAAACCTTTCACAAACACAGGATCCCCAAGAAAGCTAAATCATGAAAAAAAGTACTTGCCAAGACGTAACATATAGATATATTCCTATATATAAATGAGCAAATGACCATGGCATACGACTTAAATAAATTCTTCAAAGCGATCTCGGACCCCAACCGGGTTAAGATCATGGAACTTCTTAAGGATAAAGAGCTGAATGTCAGTGAGATCTGCCAGCATTTTGATATGCAGCAGCCCTCTGTCTCCCATCACCTCAATGTCTTAAAAAATGCCGCTATTGTAGCCTCAACCAAACGGGGGAAAGAAGTGTACTACCGCCTGGACTCCATCTGCATTGTGAACTGCTGTAATGGTTTTCAAGAACAGTTTGTAGACGTTGAAGCGCTCGGGAAAGCGTAGTGATTTTTTTTAATTCAACATATAGATATATGTCTATTTATATATCTATAATCAACCATTAGTCCCGCAGGAGGGCACACTATGACAACACAAGTATGCATTGACGCAAAAGCTGGACAGGATTGTCTGCAATTCACACGGACCGGTGCTGGACCATCGCAGAACTGGCGTTTTGATCACATCACCAGCCACATGAAAACTGATCATTTGAATGAAGCCCCTGAAAATCCCGGCAATTCGGTGAATCAGGGAGTTTTTTATGTCAATCAATCTGCCTACGGGCAATTGATCTAACCCCAGGAAAGGAGATCTTATGAAACGTTTTAAAATTCCAAGAACTGCTCATTGTTCAGCAGGCTGTATAATCCAGTCCCGGGCATGACTTTAAACTGCCCGTTTTCTGCCTCTTTGTCGTATAACTCCGGCTACTGTAACAACCAGAGTGATCAAAAGCAGCAATCCAGTAAAAACCAGAGACCAGGGCTTAACCACTGAAGATGATCCTGATAAATGAATACCACCAAAAAACACTCGAATCTGTTCTGGATCCCAGGTCAGGCGATTCCCCCGAACATCCGAAGCGGAGGTCTCGCGAATGACCCCGGGGAGCTCCACGCTGAACTCATAATCATCCATAACCACCTCTTCAAAGAACTGCCAGCGTTGGTAAAAACTCATCAAGCCGTCCTTATTTGCTGCCTGTATTTCGTCAACGAGTTGACCGGGCAGATATTCTCCCAGGATTGATTTCCAGACCAGGTTTTCATTGTAAAAATTTGTAAGCCCCAGAGCTTCGCTTAATGAGTCTCCATTTTCTCGGATCACCTCATCAACTATTTCAAGGTTGCCAGATCGACGACCAGCTTCACGTAATACACCAACAAAGTCTTGATAAATCACGCTTTGGAGATAGTCATCCAGACGATTTTCTATCCTGGCTAATTCTACACTATCAATGAGTCCTTCATCGGAATCCGTTTCACTGGTCAGAAATTTTTCCAGCTCGGACTGACTGACATAGGCTTCCAGGGGAAGCTCTGGTCCTGGCAGATCAGCCCAGATCTGTTCCTGATAATGGTAGCGTCTGTAGAAAAAGCCTTCATCAAGTTCCAGACTAGCTTCGATTTGAACTCCAGGTTCAAGCACATCCAGCTTAAAACTTTGATTCAGGTCATCCACGGACTCAAAATTTCTCGAAGCTTTATATAGCCAGGTTTCTTGCCCGAGAGAATCTAGAGTAACCTGCCACTGGTCAAGATCGTGTCGCGGAATATTAAAATTGCTGGTCTCAATATCGTCGGCCGACCCTTTCAGTTGAACACGCCTATGAATGGAACCGTCTGGGTTGACTCTGGTTGTGGTTTTAACTTCGAGACAGGCCACCATGAGCAGAGGTAGCATAATAATGGTTCTGTTTAAATACTTCATGGTTGCCTCCAATAGTTATTTATTCCCTTGAGTCTTCCAGTCAACCATTGGTTGAGCAGACGACTCTCTGTCGGGACAAGATTGTCTTTCCCTGTGAGCAGGATATCATTGTCTGTCGCGTTTATTTCCATGCTATGAATCAATGCCTCTATCCGATTTGATGGCAAACCTCGTTGCTCAAGTTGCCCTCTAGCCATCTTCAGGAATCGTGACTTTAAGCCGGGCGGCAACATGACTATGCGGGCATAGCGGGGCTGGGTATTCTGAGCTTGAAGTTGAATTTCCAGCCTGTAGATGGCATGGGTCACCTGAAACTGTTCTATGAAAAATAGCACCAACAAACATAGGCTGGCCAGCTGTAGACCCAGTCGAAAACCTGGGCGGAAGAAAAACAACTCCCTTTCGGAACTATTTGTTTGCGTGCGATGGGTTGCCTGGCTGTCACTTTGCCCAAGCGCAGCAAAAATGTTTTCAGTTAATTGATCCGGGCTTGATAACACAGGGTCGGGGGTGATTTCACCCATCACCTCTATCCAGTCAAGTTGAACCTGATCATAAACTATTGAACAACGCTTACAGGTTGTCAAATGTGCACGCAAAGCCTGTTGCTCCTCTACACTTAATTCTCCTGAGCGCAGCAGGTGAATGCTGCGAATCCATTTCTTGTGTTTCATGCACCTTCTCCTGTCTTGCTTTGCATTTGTTCCCGAATTTTGTGTCGAGCAATACTCAGATTGGTCTTCACGCTGCCTGCTGAAAGACCGGTCACTTCAACCACTTCACGGATATTTAAATCCTCAAGATCCCTCAGGGTGAATACCAGTCGCTGACGTGGGGGAAGTTTTTTGCTGAGACGCCTGATGCGCTGAGCCAAGTCATCATTGATCAGCAGTTTTTCGGGTGAGGCGTCCGGATCCATGATAGTGGCATCAAAAACATCAAGCAGACGCGAGAAAAACTTATGCTTTTTTGTTCTGACCTGATCCATCCAGAGACGGCTTACAATGGTGTATAAAAGGGTTGAGAAGGCTGAATGCTGTCTAATGTTGCGGCGATAATTCCAAACCCGCAGGAAAGCTTTCTGGCACAAATCTTCTGCCTCGGGAGTGTTGCAGGTCAAGCGAAAGGCAAAGCGAAAAGCTGTGGATTGATAACGATCCACCAAAAGACGAAAGGCCCCCTGGTCATCGGATTGACAATCCAGGATTAATTCAGCATCTGATATTTTTTCTGCAGAGGCACTCATGTTATCTAGTGATACGATAATTCCGGGAAAAAGTTAAATCTATTTGGGGAAAATGAATGCTTTATCCTGCCTGAATATTTTATTTGGCCTCATGCATTATTCAATAGTGGTGTGGCACCCTTCTCTTTCCGACTATATTGATCAATATGAAGTTTTTGTACCACACACTTACCCTCACAGCCCTCCTTGTCTTGTCGGGCTGTCAAACCCTCAAGGAGGAAACCGTGAACACATCTGCATTGCCAGA
>CAZVSF010000282.1:0-3713 GCA_964630195.1 uncultured Lentisphaeria bacterium | reverse complement strand
TGAGAACTTTGGAACCTGTTGAGAATAATATTCCAAAACATAAATTGAATTTTCCCATGAACCTGATCGTCAGAACTATTCCTAAAGAGGTGGAGTGGGCTGTTCAACCCTATCCGACCGATAGGGTTGCGTATGGAAAATACATGATCACTGCAGCTGGCTGCGCCGATTGTCATACTCAGATCGATGGTAAAGGCAGAGCGATCAAGGGCATGGAGTTCGCCGGTGGATTTACCATGGGTCTGCCTGATGGTGGTGTCGTAACCTCCGCCAATATCACACCGCACGAAACGGGAATAAAAAGTTGGAGCCGAGAGGGCTTTATTATGCGCTTTAAAGCGCTGGACAATGAAGCGGCTCGTCACATTGTACTAGGTGAAAATCAGAAAAATACTTTCATGCCCTGGACATATTATGCAACCATGGATTCCAGTGATCTTGGTGCCATATATGATTACCTGAGGAGTGTCCCTGCAGTGGACAATCCCGTGATAACCTTCCCTGTTGATTGAGCTTTTTTGGGTTTATTGTTCTTCTTTTAAAATAATATCTGATTCCAATTCAGGATGATCCCCTCGAAAATCAGCATAAAATTTCCTGATAGAATCCATGTCTTTCTTGATATTTCCAGAGGGTGTAAGTAAGGGTCCTGTACCGACAATTTTATGGTGGAAGTCTACATATCCCAGCAGGAGCGGCACTTGTGCCTTAAGCGCCATATGATAAAAACCTGATTTCCAATGATCACGCCTGGCTCGTGTGCCTGAGGGTGCCAGGGCAATTACCAAACTTTCATTTAATGCAAAATGATCAGCGATCTGATCCACCACACCATGTGCGCTGCGGCGATCAATGGGAATACCACCCAGCCATTTCATAAAGCCGCCAAAGGGTTTTTTAAAAAGAGTGTGTTTACCAAGCCAGGAAATTCTGATACGCTCTACAAACATGGCCGCCAGGAGATAAATAAAGTCCCAATTGCTGGTGTGTGGTTCGCAGATGAGGATAAACTTTTCAGCTTGCCTCAGATCTCCCGCGAACTTCCATCCCGTCAATCTTAGCCAGGTCCTGCCCAGAAACAACTTGATCAATCCAGAGCGTTTACTTTTCTTCATGATTTATACTCCAAGATCATTGTTTCGCATAGATCGACCCGCCAGAAAACCGGTTGACCAACTTGAGGTTAGATTATAGCCACCAGTTTCACCATTCACATCGATCACTTCTCCTGCAAAGTAAAGTTTGGAGGCTAATTTTGACTCCATTGTTATGGGGTTTATTTCCTTCAGGGATACGCCTCCTGATGTGACAATGGCATGATCATAGGAATCATGACCAATCACTTGCATGGGAAATTCTTTGAGGAGTAATCGTAAGCGCTTGCGTTCCTCGCCAGTTATCTGATGCAATTTTTTATCTGCATCTATTTCCAGGAGATCAATAAACAGATCTATCATTTTGAGGGGTAACAGACTTTTCAACATACTTCGGAAATTTTGCTTACTGTTATTGCCCAGCTCACGCAATAATCTATGGTCCAGTTTTTTGTGATCCAGAGCCGGTTTAAGATCGATCTTTATCTCGACTTCCTTTTGTGTATCAAGCATGGCGACAAGGGTCTCACTTAGTGTCAGGATAATGGGACCCGTAATGCCTTTACGTGTGAACATCATCTCTCCAAACATTTCAGTCACTTTTTTATTTTCGTTCCAGATCGAAACTGAAATATTTCTTAAACTGAGACCCATGACCCGTTTGGCAATATCACCCGCTGTAAGGACTGGAACCAGAGAGGGAGCAGTGTCTATAATAGTATGACCAAATGACTTTGCCATGGTATATCCTTCGCCAGTTGATCCCGTGGCCGGGTAACCCAATCCACCCGAGGTGACACAAACCTGATCTGCAAAAACCTCTACCCTCCGTTCGCCCTGCTTGACCGTCAGAACGAAATGACCAGCTTCGTTTCTGTATAAGTCAGTCACATGTGCTTTCATGGCGATGGGGATATTCAATTCCCGCAATTTCTTCTCAAAAGCTTCGACGATATCAGTGGCTCGATCACTTTTTGGGAAATACCGACCTCCCCGCTCGAGCTTGGTTGGTACCCCCATATCATTCAGATATTTCAATAGATCATGATTGAAAAATTGAGAAAATGCATATTTCAGGAACCGACCATTCTTGCCAAAGCGATTGATGAAACTTTGCATACTCTCTTCATTGGTAATATTGCAACGACCCTTCCCTGAAATTCTCAGCTTGATGCCAGTTTTATGCATTTTTTCAAGGATGACAATGCTGTGATTGGGATTGTATGCCTCTACGCCAGCGATCAGACCGGCCGGCCCCGCTCCAATAATGATCGTGTTGTAGTGAGATTCAAGCATGGATCATTATCCGGCATGTCCCTTGTGCCAGGTTGAAGCTAAAATACCATAAGTTGCCATGTCAACGAATTGATCCCATTTGAGGGCATGTTGTTTAAGCACACCTTCTTTTTCCATCCCAATTTTTTGCATAACACGTCCCGAGGCAGGATTTCGAGTCATATGGCTTGCATAAATTTTGTTTAATTTCATTTTTTCAAAACCATAGCGGAGTACTGCAAGGGATGCTTCAGTGGCATAACCCAGACCCCAATAGGGTTTACCAATCCAATATCCAAGCTCGGCTCGACTAAACCTTGGTGTCAGGGTCAAACCGATCGCACCAACTAATTTCTCGTTTGTTTTTTCAACGATGGCAAAAACAAGCGATGTCCCTGATTCGAAATTTTTTTGGTGATCTTTTATCCAGCTTTCTGCCATGCCATCCAGATAGGGATGTGGAATATTCAGAGTCATTTCAGCAATTTCAATCGTACCTGCAAGTTCCTGTACGTGGGAAGCATCCTCATTTGAAAATGCTCTGAGTAATAATCTATCGCAGTGAATTTCCGGATATTGATTCATAGGAAATTTTACCAGTTCAGGGTCTTTTATGAACCAGTAACTATTTGCTTAAAGTAAATCCTGAATTTCGGTCTTGAATTCATTCACCAGTGATGCTGCAATGGTTCGGCTGGAGCCTTCGGCAAATATCCGCACGATAGGTTCCGTATTTGACGCACGGAAGTGTACCCAGCGATCCTTCCAGCTAATTTTTACACCATCCTCAAGATTGGGAACCAGACTGGCATATTTCTCAGCCAGAGACTTGAGAATTGATTGTGGCTCGTAGCCCTGAACATTGATCTTATCCTTAACCATTTCATAGCGTGGAAGATCGTCAGCTATTTCGCGGATGGATTGGCCGGTCTCGGCCATCAGGGATAATATCAAGCCTGAGGCCACCAACGAATCCCGACCTAAATGCGATTCAGCGAGAATGACACCACCATTCCCCTCTCCGCCAATAAGTGTAGCCTGTTGTTGCATTTTTCTGGCGACATGGATTTCACCAACTGGAGTTCTTAAGACCCGACGATTATAGCGGTCAGCCAGATCATCAAGCGCCATGGTGGAGCTTAAATTTGTCACAATAGGTCTACGATCATCTGCTGCTGCATGTCTCAGGGCGTGATATGCGGCTAAAACCAATGTATATTCCTCAACCAGGGGATTTCCCATGGCATCAATTACTGCCAGTCTGTCAGCATCAGGATCAGTGGCTATTCCAATATCAGCCCCATTACGCAGGACTGTGTTCCTTAATTCCATGAGATTTTCGGG
>CAZVSF010000281.1:0-3737 GCA_964630195.1 uncultured Lentisphaeria bacterium | reverse complement strand
TATTGCACAGAAAATTGGACTGCCCGCATCCCCTGAAACCTTCAATCCTGTCATTGTTGATTTTTACAGAGAAATCGGTTTTCTTCCTGATGCCATCATCAATTATTTGCTGCTTTTAGGCTGGTCGCTGGATGACCATACTGAAGATTTTTCCCGGGAAGCGATGATCGCTGAATTTACACTTGAACGCATCAATAAAGCCCCCGCCAGTTTTGATCCCCAAAAGCTTACTTCCTTCCAGGGTCGCTATATGTGGAAATTGGAAATGGATGAGAAATTGGAAATGGTCTTACCATATCTTGAAAAGGCGGGATACATCGCCAGCACTGATACGGCTGAAACCAGGTCTAAGGTCACCATGATTATTGAAGCTGCCAATGAAAGGATATCCTTGGCAGGGGATATTCTAGAATATGAAGAATTCTTTCAAAAGGATGACCAGCTGGAATTTGAAGAAAAAGCCTTCAGAAAGCGTCTCCTGAATGCAGATGCCCAGCGTGATCTGCTGGTGAAGCTGAGAAAAGAATTGCCATCACTGGAAAACTTTACAACTGAGAGCGTGGAGAACTTTTTGCGCACATTTGTTGAGAATCAAGACACTGGATTAGGAATGATCGTCCATGCCATTCGAGTTGCCATAACTGGCAAGGCCGTAGGCTTTGGCCTCTTCGAAACAATGGCCATTATTGGAAAAGAGGGCTGTATGAATCGAATAGACAGAGCCCTGGCCCGGGTGGCTGAACAACTATAATACCAAGTGCACCTCCAACCTGCACCCTAACTTCATCAGCTTTTTCCATTTCTCTGCACTTAAAGTTCCTACCATAGCTATGGCTATGCTAAAAACTTGAAGATTGATAAATGAAAAAATCACTTGAATTTATAGTGCACTTTGGAGATGCAATTGGTATAACATACACAAAGATTTGACTGAAATTCATCATGGCTAAGCCATAGATGTATATGTATGTTATTTGCTGATTTTTTTAATTGATTTTTTCCCACAGAAGTGGGCATAGATAAGAGGAATGTATGGTTGCGAAAGTAAACGCAGACATGGATAAAAAAGGTAACGAGACACCTGACAAAAATCTAAATTTTGTTGAAGAAATCATCAGTGAGCACTTAAGAACTGGCCGATTTGGTCAAATTGTTCACACCCGATTTCCTCCAGAACCAAATGGCTATCTTCACATTGGTCATGCAAAATCCATTGCGCTGAATTTTAGTCTGGCTGAGAAATATGGGGGTCTCTGTAACCTGCGCTTTGATGACACAAATCCCAGCAAAGAAGAAGATGAATACGTCCAGTCCATCAAGGAAGATATCAAGTGGTTGGGTTATGACTGGGGAGATCGGGAATACTATGCCTCAGATTACTTTGATCAGCTCTACGAATGGGCAGTCAAGCTTATCAATGATGGTCTTGCCTATGTTTGTGATCTGACACTTGAACAGGGTCGTGAATACCGTGGGACACCTACTGAGCCAGGGAAAAACAGTCCCTATCGCAATCGGAGTGTTGAAGAAAATCTGGATCTATTCGAACGCATGAAGGCTGGCGAATTTCCTGATGGCAGTCGTACTTTAAAAGCAAAGATCGATATGGCCCACCCCAATTTTCATATGAGAGATCCAGTGATCTATCGAATCCTGCATGGGCATCATCATCGTACGGGTGATAAATGGTGTATCTATCCCATGTATGATTTTACCCATGGGCAATCAGATTCCATTGAAAAGATAACTCAGTCAATTTGTACGCTTGAGTTCGAAAATCATCGTCCCCTGTATGATTGGTTCTGTGAAAAGCTTGATATCCATCATCCACAGCAAATCGAATTTGCCAGATTGAATCTTACCTATACCGTGATGAGCAAGCGAAAATTTTTAACACTGGTCAACGAGGGCTATGTGAATGGTTGGGATGATCCCAGGATGCCTACAGTTTCAGGCTTGAGACGTCGGGGATATACACCTGAATCCATCCGCAATTTTTGCGAATATATTGGAGTAGCCAAACACAATAGTGTGGTAGATGTAACTATCCTGGAAAACCAGGTGCGTGAGCATCTAAATGCCATCGCTCCCCGTGTGATGGCTGTTTTGCATCCCTTAAAAGTGGTTATTACAAATTTTCCAGAAGACAAAGTCGAAGCACTTGAGGCCGTCAATAACCCTGAAGATCCGGCGGCTGGGACAAGAGTTGTTCCATTTACAAAAGAACTTTATATCGATCAGAATGATTTTATGGAAGTGCCGGTGAAGAAATATTTTCGTCTTGCACCTGATCGGGAAGTCAGACTGCGCTATGGCTATATCATCAAATGCAACGACGTGATCAAAAATGCATCAGGTGATATTATTGAACTGCATTGCACGCTTGATCCCGAAACACTGGGTAAACAGCCTACAGATCGAAGGGTGAAAGGCGTTATTCACTGGGTTTCTGCCCGCGAAGCTTTGGATGCAGAAGTTCGATTGTATGACAGACTGTTTAGTGTGGAACATCCTGACAAAGTGAAAGAAGGGGAGGATTTTAGATCAAACATTAACCCTGATTCGCTTGAGATCATCAAGTCTGCCAAGGTTGAACCCGCTCTGAAGGATGTCAAGGCTGGTGAACGGTTCCAGTTTGAGCGCGTCGGGTATTTTAGTGTTGATCCGGATTCCACTGCAGGTAGACCTGTCATGAATCGGATAGTTTCCTTAAGAGATAGCTGGGCCAGAATAACTAGAAATGCTTGAATTCAACCTACAAAACACCTGCTGTAATGGTACTTGCAAAGCGAATACTTCGAGAATTATTTTCATTGCAGGTAATCTGAATTATATGGGGAGCATATGCATAGAAGGATAGTTCTGTTCATCATTTCCGGGATACTCGCAATGGGTGCGTTGGCACAGGAAATTCTACCTGTATCAAATAACAATATCCTCGTATTTATTGAACCTTTTGAAAATCATAGTCCCAGGGCGGAACAAAGTTGGCTGAGTCAGGGATTCCCTGGATTTCTAAAGACCGGTCTGGCAGAAACCGATTATCTATATGCCTATACGATTTCCGACTTTCAAAATGACCTGGTGGACAGACCTCACAAGCTCCAGGATCTGATATGGAAAGCAGTATTTCAACAGGAGGTCGATGAAGGTTATGAGTCCTACCTGCTCCTGGGCAGTTATGCCTATATTGAAGGTGAACTAACCGTACAGATGGACTTGCTTTCCCTGCGTGACACGAAAGTATTGGCACGATTTCAGGAAAAAGTCGCCTATACTAAATTGCTCACCTGGAAAAATGATCTATCAGGCTGGATATTATCTACCCTTCGTCTCAAGGATGAAGCGGCAAAGAAAAACAGTCAGAATATCAATATGCCTGGCGATGACACAGCCCCACTTCCAGGAATTGCCCTTCGTGATCAGCTAAGCCATCTTTTTGATACCAAGAAAAAAAATGAAAGTCAGGATCTGCAGCGCAAGTATGAACAACAATCCCGGATGAAACTGGGCGCTCAGCTTGAAGAATTATGGCATGATATAGCCTATGATCCCTACCTGGCAAACATACACGATATCCATACGCTTCGTCTTCAAGCTGAGCCCGATAGTGTCTTGGTCAATTTTAAAGTGGGCTATCGGATCAATCCCAGAATCCTTGATGAAATAGAGCATTTCAGCAATACCCGGGCTGGTCGGGTAGCCAAGACCGATTCCTTTGAGGGGCATGCCTTTAT
>CAZVSF010000280.1:0-3764 GCA_964630195.1 uncultured Lentisphaeria bacterium | reverse complement strand
TGAATCCATACTGGCAGGACCACGTCAATGCTACCATTTGAAATTTTTAGACGGTCTTCGTTCTTTACACCTAGAGCTTGTGCGCTATTGGCAGAGATCATGGCCAGATTGTCCCAGGTAACTTTGGTGACAGAGTCGGGTAATTCCTGCATCCAGCCATTGTTGGCATAACGACCATCATAGTTGGAAAAGGATGCCATAAAAATGACTTCCATATCATCTGCAGAAGCCGCAGGGGAATAATATCTGCTCATGGATACCGCACCCTGGGCTCGGCGCGTGTTCATTGAGGCCGGAACTTCTCTTCGGGATGTATAAAAACCGTCATGAACCACCTTGCGCCAGGCTTTCTCAAAGTTGCTTGAGCCAAGAATGTCTGTCCAGGTTTTCTGTACCTCAGCATATGCCCAGGCTTCTTCATCAGAAACCAGATCAGCCAGGACATCGAGGCTGCTCTTTCCGTCAAAGAGGGGGGCTATAAGGGGCTGTACGATACCGGCGCCACCATAGCCCGAGACATCACCCCAGCTTTCCAGAAAATGTGCCTGTGGAATATGCCAGAGACTCTGCGTGGAGGTTTCATCGACATGCGATGACAGGTGGACTGAATGCTTAACTTTGGCAAGACCATCCTGGAAATTGACATCAGCAGGCGACTGATATACAGGATTGCCACCCAGCATGATCAGGGATTCGACCTTCCCTGCATCCATATCCTTACTCAAGTCAAGAAAAGCCTTCAGGTTGGAAACCTGCATGTCGGGATTGGATGTATAGCTTACCGTGCTATTCGTGTTGCCTAACACATCATTAATAAGAGCAACCAGGCTGTGTACTTCTGCAGGTTGGCGACGGCCTCCCAACACAAGGGCCTTGCCCCTGTTGCTAATAAGATCTCTAGCGACAGCAGAAATCCATTTTTTGTCAAAGTCAGCATTGACACGCGGAGCGGTGATATCCAGACCTTGAGCACTTAGTTCGTGGGCCAGGGCTGCAGCAAACATACCGATTTGTCCACTTTGAACGCGGAGACGATGATCTGCCATACCACCCGTAATGGTGAAGGTCCCTTCAACCACATATAGACGATTCATACTGTCTTTCTCGGAGCGCACTTTTCTTCTGGAAGAAAAATCTCTGGCATGGGGGATATCGTTGCTATCCATCTGCAGAAAATCTGAATCCAGCGATAAAACGACATTGGCATTCTTGAAATTGTATCGTGGTTGTGCCAGCACGCCAGTAGCTGCTTGAATACCAGCGAAAATGTTTTCATCACTTACACTGTCATAAGTCACCCAGCGGGCTTGTGGAAACTTCTTCAAAAAAGCCTGACTCAAACGCATCATGGTGGGAGAGGCAAAGCTTTCGGAAAGCACAGCCAGCCCTTCTCCACCATTCTCGGCATACTGTGATGCCAGTTTTTCCCAGGCAACCCGATAGGCTTCCCAGCTGGAATTCTTGCCCTGATTCAAAACCACCTGAGAGCGGTCTGGATCATAAAGATTGAGCATCTCAGCCTGCATAAAGACATTGGATGATCCACCCGAAGCAGGGTGAAGTTTGTTTCCCTCGATCTTGGTGGGTCGACCCTCATGACTTTCAACCAAAAGCCCAAAGGATTCGGTCCCAAAGGGCATATTGGTGGCATAATACTGGGGTTTACCGGGTGTGATCTCTTCCGGCTTAATAACATAAGGTATAATCTTCTCAACGGGACGGCGACAACTGGTCAAGCCGGCAAGCGCCATTGAGGCACCCATCAAGGATAGAAATTTTCTACGTGAAACAGGGTTGTTCAGTTCATCGGCACCCTCTGGAAACTCCTTCTCGACCAAGTCCTTGAATTCTGGGGTTTCGGCGAGATGGTCCAGGCTGCGCCAGTAGGTCTTGCCCTGTGCACTGGAATTTATTGCGTTACTCATCTATGACATCCTGTACAGTCGGTGACTGGAGCATTGATATCTAAACGCTCCTTTTGTTTTGCGGCAAATTCAGCCTGGTTGGCCGGTGGCGTCCAGGTCATGTTGGTGATCTCGCTCGCCGGTCGTAAAAAATCATCGGGATTACGATGACAGGTGATACACCAGCCCATGCTTAATGGTTTAAACTGGGCCACCACTTCCATTTCGGCGATGTTGCCGTGACAGCTGGAGCACCCGACACCGGCTGTGATATGGGCGGAGTGATCGAAGTAGACATAATCGGGTGATTTGTGAACCCGTACCCAGCGCATGGGGGTTCCATTTTTGAAGCTTTCTCGAATGAGAGCCAGTTTATCGCTATTGGGCTTGATCATGTTATGACAATTCATACAGGTTTTTGTCGGGGGGATTCCGGCAACCGGTGAGGTCTCGACGCCAGTATGACAAAAACGACAATCTAATCCAAGATCCCGCGCATGCACTTTATGGCTATAGGGAACCGGTTGTGTTGGACGATAACCGACATCTGTATACCACGGAGAGGCATAATACCATACCAGGCCAATGACAGCAACCAGGGCAAGACCTGCACCTATGGCAGAATATAACGGGGCCTTATTTGTCCATTTGGGGAATATCTGAGCCAAGATTTATCCCTTTATTTCTTTTCCAAAAGTTGGGATTTTGAGGGGCTGTTCTGTTTATTGGCCCTCGGCCAATCAGTCAACGTTTTCCCCTCCTGCTAACGGCCAGCATGATACATGCCAGTCAAAATAATGACAAGCAATTTATCCTTATATGGGTACGAGAAATTAGGATAAATAATATCATAAAAACGATCTGGTCACTGCCAATAATCATTCATTTGTTTAAGCAAAAAAACAGGCCGGTGGTCCAATAGGGGCGTAATGCATTACGCCCCTGTTGGTGACTATGGGGGGTTATTTTTTTAATGAGTTGTCTGCAAAAAAACCCATGGCATCGCACATAAAGTCGGCCAGGCCTGGTTTTATTTTTTCATAATAGGCGGTGAACTCAGGATTCTCAATGTATAGCTGCCCCAGACCCTTGTACATTTCCCCGGGACAGGTGTAAAAATTTTCTATCCAGGCATGATGTTCTTTGATGAGCGCTTGAATCTCTGTCGAGCGGGCTCCCTTGTCCATTGCTTCTGAAATAGCCCGGGTCACCCGTTCGCCCTGTTTTTGAACCTTTGCATACTGCCGCCTGGACATTTTACCAACATTGCGGCGGGACTCAGCCACTTTCTCCGGGTCATATTTTTCATCAACTTCTTTATTCCAGCGATCGATTTTTTCCTGATCAAAACCTTGATACAGATCTTTGTCTTTAAAGGCCATTTTCTGGTCTCCTTTAATTTTTTCCAGGGTCTGGTCCAGAGTTTGAATCAGACTACCAGTCTGTTTGTGTCTTTGGACAAGTGCTTCTCGATGTTTCTCCAGGGCTTTTATAAAATCGAATTCAGGATCATCCAGAATGGCCCTCGTTTGCGCCAAACTAAAATCCAGCTCCCTGTAGAAAAGAATTTGCTGCAGCCGTAGCAGATTGTCTTCATCATAATAACGGTACTTTTTCTCAGACCGCATAGCCGGCTTGAGCAATCCGATCTCGTCGTAATGATGGAGGGTCCGAATCGTAATGCCGGAGAGTTCTGCCACTTGTTTTACACTATATCTTTTACTCATTCGAATCTGACCTGTCCTTTTTCACCGCCTATTATAGGCTATCACGTTGGGTGAGGGTCAAGACATTTTTAATTATTAATTACGAATTACGAATTACGAATTATGAATTGGGTGACCTGTGATTGCGAGCGTG
>CAZVSF010000279.1:0-3797 GCA_964630195.1 uncultured Lentisphaeria bacterium | reverse complement strand
CACAGGAAGCTTGCGAAGGCGGATAAAAGTACAAATCTTCATTCCAGTTTTTTCTTATAACCATATCATATGAGTGCTTGTTCACCCTGCAAACTTGATAAATATTAATCCATGCTACCAGACCGCACAGAATATCTCAAGGGACTCAGCCAATCAGGTCAAAAGATCATGGGTGTATTGCCGGCTTTGTATCCCAGAGAAATCTTATGGGCTTTGGATATCCATGCGGCAGAGATCTGGGATCCACCAGGAGAGATCCTACATGCCAATGCACATTTACAGGCCACGATCTGTCCCATCGTTAAAAAAAGTCTGGAATTTATTCTGAAGGAACCTGAGATCATCAATGCAGGTTACCTTTTTCCGCACACCTGTGACTCCCTTCAAAACCTGGGGACGCAGGTTAAGGACCTTATCGGCGTGGCACTCCCCGTCTACACTTTTTACAATCCCAAGGGCAGCTTTAATAATACGTCCACCAAATATTATCGAGAAATCCTTAAAAATTTTCAATTAGCCCTGGCGATGGACCACGGACAATTAGATCCAGAAAAACTACTTTCTGCCTGCGTTTTGAGTCACAAGATCGACACGCGTCTCCTGGCAATCCAGCACGCCCGTATGACGGATCATCTACCCATCAACAATGTGGAGTATTTCCAGCTTATGCGCGCCCAGGAGTATCTGCTTCCTGCCGACTTTTTGAAGTTGCTCGAGCAGGTGACGATTCTTGACAAGGCTTCGAAGCCAGTACGGGGAAGAGTTATGGTCTCCGGAATCCTGCCCCCACCTCCCGAAAAACTGGCGTTTCTGGACGAATTGGACATCAGCATTGTTGCAGATGATCTCCTGGCCCTGAGCCGACGGATCCCCAAATTTATCATGGATCCACCGAATTCGCCCCTGGATTACTTAACGGATCGTTTTTTTGTTCTACCCCCCTGCTCAACCCGGGCTGGAGAGCTCGAGGATCGTCTGCACTACCTTTCTACCCGCATGAACGACAGCCAGGCACAGGGTATCCTTTTCGATATGGTAAAATTCTGCGAGCCTGAGCTCTTTGATCACCGTCTCATGGTAAAGACCTTTCGAGACAGAAATATCCCCGTCTTGACCCTGGAAACAGAGCTGGAAGAACATATTTCGGGTCAGAACAGGACCAGAATTGAAGCTTTTAGTGAACAACTGTTTGAAATGGTGTCGTCATGAGTGTCAGAGCAGAACTAAAATATAAGCTCATGAAAGACTATGGCGCTCCCGCTCTTATGGCACTTCAAAGGCTCAGAAAAAAGACACCCCGTTCCGTCCCCGAGGCATTTGGACCACCCCTGGAAGCAAATAAGCGGTTGAAGGAGATCCTCAGTCGGCATTATTTCCTCTCCCGCTATACTCCTGGTGTGAAGAAAGTAGCCTGGGTCACCAGTGGCGCTCCCGTTGAACTTTTGAGGGCTTTTGACTTTTATACGATCTATCCAGAAAATCATTCCGCCCTGGTAGGGGCAAAGAAGCAAGGGGCTGACTACTGCAGTATCGCGGAGGGCAGCGGTTTTAGCCAGGATATATGCTCCTATGCCCGCATCGATCTGGGTCATATGTTATCAGGTAAAACACCCGCTGGCAAACTTCCCAAACCAGATCTGCTTTTCTGTTCGAACAATATTTGTCAAACTGTTCTCTACTGGTATAAAGCCATCGCCCATGAACTGGATATCCCCTTAATTCATTTTGATGCACCTTTCGTCACCACAGAGCAAACCGAAGCCGATATCAATTATATGGCTCAGCAACTGCAAGACATGATCCCTGTCCTTGAGCGTATCTCGGGGAGGGTCTTCTATCTCAATATTTTTGAAGATATCCTCAAGCGCTCCATGGATTCTTCCAGAACATGGGGTGCCATTCTTGATGCGATGAAAGCGAAGCCAGCTCCTATGACCATATTTGATGCCTTTGGGCACCTGGCTCCCATCGTATCACTACGTGGCTTGCCTGTCGCCCAGGACTACTATCATCTCTTGCAGGAAGAGGTTGAAACCCGTGTGAGCCTGGGGATCGGTGCCATTAACGATGAGCGCTACCGTTTGATTTGGGACAATATTGCAGTCTGGTATAAGGTCAGGTTTTTGGCTACTTTTTTTGCTGAGAGAAAAATGAATTTCGTGACTGCCACCTATACCAACGCCTGGGCTGAAACTACCGGGTATCTCGATGTGAAAGACCCCTGGAGATCCATGGCAAAAACCTATGGACAGATCATTCTCAACAATAATCTGAAACACCGTCTCAATTTGATGAAAGGGATGATCAAGTCATTTGCTGTTGACGGCATGGTCATGCATTCTACACGAAGCTGCAAGCCGTACTCCGTGGGCCAGTATGATCTACGGAAGGCCATAACATCAGATCTTGATCTTCCTTCCATTATCCTGGATGCAGATATTGCTGATGAGCGGGTCTGGTCCGAACAGCAGATCCAAACCCGTCTTGAAGCATTCTGTGAGACTCTGGAGGACGCTAGAAGTGTCTGAGCAATATTTTGCTGGTGTAGATGTGGGCTCCATGAGCACTGATGTATCAATCATTGATAACTCTGGAAAAGTTCTGGCTGAACTGGTGATACCAACGGGCGTCAGTGGGTCAGAGGCTGCTGAAAAAGCATTTGATTCGGTATTAAAAATGGCCGGGATCACGCGAACAGACATAGCAGGCGTGACATCAACTGGTTATGGCCGAACATCAGTTGCTTTCGCCACAGGAAAAACCACGGAAATCTCATGTCATGGGCTTGGTGCTCATCAGCTCTTTCCAAACACGCGGACAGTCATTGATATTGGTGGTCAGGACAGCAAGGTTATTCAAATCGATGCTCAGGGTCGTATGCTGGATTTTGCCATGAATGATAAATGTGCTGCCGGGACCGGTCGCTTCCTTGAAGTCATGGCCAATCGTCTGGAGCTTGATTTAAATGAGTTGAGCAACCCCTTAAATCTGGCAGTGGAATCAGCACCTATCAGCAGCACTTGTACCGTTTTTGCTGAAAGTGAAGTTATATCCCTGTTGGCAAAAAACACTCCGAGGGAACAGATCGTCCATGGATTACAACGTTCTATCGTGAACCGGATCTGGAGCATGGCTACCAGCATTGGCATGGAGGGTGAAGTGACACTCACTGGCGGTGTTGCCAACAATAAAGGTTTGGTTGTGCTTCTGGAGGAAAAATTTGGATTGCCTCTAAATATCCCTGAAAATCCACAAACTGTCGGGGCGAGGGGGGCAGCATGTATTGCCCTCAGGTCCTTTAAAAATAGTAACTAAGTTAATTTTAGATTAACCTATAGGGAACTTCAACGGTCAAAGGGATTAAATAGTGTGAGGTGTAACATGAAATTTTCTAAAATTATTATCCTGCTTCTTGTTCTTTCTGTGGTCGCGCAGGCTAATCCACATGGCCGTAGACATCATCATCGACCTGTGAGACAATATCATCATACTTATTACCCGAATTACTATGATAACTACTATTTATCCTATGGGTATACTGGGTATTATTCCAGACCTGTGCAGCTCACAACAAGATCTACCACGACCTATCCCAGCAATCTTGTCACGGTTACAGTGGAAAATGTCAAAGAGGATCTTGGAGCGCTGAGTCGCATGATGTCCCGTGGCCTGATCAGTGAGAAAGATTTTGAGCGGGTAAAAAAAACACTGCTCAACCGCATCGGGATGTCCATAAATCCCCAGGCTCAAGTGGCGACAACCGAAGAGATCCTGGATCAGATCGAATCACTTTATGA
>CAZVSF010000278.1:0-3811 GCA_964630195.1 uncultured Lentisphaeria bacterium | reverse complement strand
GCACTGTAGGCTCGCGGAGGCGGATAAATATCCTGGTATGGATACATTTTCTAAAACTAATTTGTGAAAAAAATTAACAAACTGCTGAAACAAGAAATTTCCAAGGTTATATTCAGTCCATAGTTGAAAGTTTTATGATACTCAGGAAAATTTGTCCAGGACCCGATAGCACCCCCGAAATCTTGATCTTTTCCAAAGATTTAATGGTGACCTATCTACTTCCTGAAATTATATGACACAGCGTTTTTCATTTTAGTCCAGGGGAGTAAATCGCATGAATTCGATATCCAAGATTGCTCTTATATTTTTCTCTTTCATTACCTGTCTTCTCGCCCAGAGTCAAACAAGCCGACCGGTTGGCCCCGGAATCATCTACCATGAGGTCGCCTTGCCAGAAGGACCCTGGCAGATTGATATTCTTGAAATTGACCTCAGCGACACTATGAATACACTGGAAACAGTAAAAGCCATGAATGCGATTGTAGGTACAGAACGAACCTCATCCATGGCAGCCAGATCGAATTCAGAAGGACATCGGGTTGTAGGAGCTATCAACGGGGATTTTTATGCCGCTGGTGGTGTCACCATTGGTGCCCAAATTATAAACGGTACACTCCTAAAACGACCCTACCCCCGTTCAGTTTTTGCGCTCTCATCCGCCAAGCTTCCTTTGATTGAAATTGTAAGCTATTATGGTCAAATAAATAAAGACAATAGTCTGATTTTTGACATTGGCGGAATCAATGAGGAACGGCAGGAGAATCAATTGGTTCTCTATAATCACTATTATGGTACACATACAGGGACCAATCAATGGGGAACAGAAATTAGCCTTCAATACCTTCATCCCCCCACGGGTATCAACACACCACAGTATGCCGTGGTCATCGCCAAGGATAGCCTTATGAGTGCTGAATCCGGGAATATGCTCATTCCCCCATCCCTGGGGGCAGTACTTTCAGGCCATGGGTGGGCCCGCGATTTTCTTGATTCGTCAATTTTTGTTGGAGATACCGTGTCAGTCCTGCTGCTGCTTCATCCCACCAATCAGGCAGTCCTGAAAGAATTGATCGGCGGCACTCCTCGCATTATCAGGGATGGTGTTCGCAGTGTGGAATGGGAAGCTGAGTCTGTGGGATCGAGCTTTGCACACGATCGACATCCGCGCACGGCTGTGGGTTACACGGCAGACAGCACCACTGTATTCTTTTTTACCGTGGATGGCCGACAGGGTGGTTACAGCGTAGGAATGAGTTTGTTTGAGCTGGCAGATTATATGCTGCAATGGGGTGTGTATCAAGGTGTCAATCTTGATGGGGGTGGTTCCACAACCATGGTTGTAGAGGGAGATGTTGTTAACCGTCCCTCAGATGGGAATGAACGCTCCGTGGGTAATGCCATCATGGTGGTGTCCAGAGCTCCCGTCACGGAGCTCGCCTACATCACTTTTCCCTGGGACGAAACTCACACTTTGGTCGAAAGCCAGCTCCAACTGAGTGTCGCAGGCACAGACATATATTATAACCCACTTACACTTGACAGCGACTCCATACTCTGGTCCTGTGATCCCGGGATCGGATCCATTTCTGAGACAGGACTATTTTCGGCTGCTGCCGAAGAAGGCAGCGGTAACATCATTGCCAGCTTGGGTGCTATTTCAGATACACTGCTGATCCATGTGACAGACATTGCCAGCCTGGTGCTCACACCAGACCCTGTTGTGCTGGAAGTTGATGACTTACAAGTCATGAGTGCTCAAGCGAGAGACGGTTTTGGGAATCTCATTCAGGTGGATTATAGCTCATATACCTGGTGGGTGACACCGAGCGTTGCCTCTATATCACAAAATGGAGTCGTGCAGGCGCAACATCCTGGATCAGGCACAATTGAAGCTTCCTATCATGGGGTCAGTGCGTCAGTCCCACTTCTGGTTGGTAACACTGTGAACGTGATCGTAGATGATTTTTCGAATACCTCCCAATTCACTTTGAGCGGCGCTGTCATTGATCTTTCGTCCTGCAGCCTGGTAACTGACACCACCCATTTTATATCCAGCCCCAGTTCTGGTCGCTTGACCTATAGTCTTGTCACCGGGGGGACCAGTGTGCTCTATATGAATTGCAACATCCCCATTTCTGGTACACCTGAATCCGTCGCGATCAATGTATATGGCGACAATTCGGGACACTGGATACGTGGCGAGTTTAAGAATGCCTCAGGTGAAAAATTCATCGTGAATTTTACAGAAGCATCCCCGGGGATCAACTGGGAAAATGAGTGGAGAGAATTATCGGTTATGATCGAAGATGCCACAGTGCATTGGGGTAATCCCAATGCCACCTTATCCTATCCTATCACATGGACAAAACTCTATCTGGCGGAAACTGATGACAACAACAAAAATGATGGCAGTCTGCTGTTTGACAATTTAGCCGTCAATTTTATTTCCAGCGGGATAAAAGCAGGGAAATCAAACCGACCAGATCTGTTTCACCTGGAAGATAATTACCCCAATCCTTTTAATGCCAGTACGCAGTTCCGATTCAGCATACAGGAAGCCGGCACGCTTGAAATGAGGCTCTACAGTCTGGATGGTCGTGAAGTGGATCATCTGATGCAGGAAGCCAGCCCCGGTAGCCTTATCCTTAACTGGCAGGTGAACAATCTCCCCAGCGGCGTATACTTGTTCAAAGCAACCATGGGCGCTCAGGAACTATCCGGAAAATGTCTCCTGGTAAAATAACAATTCCGGACAGGAGATAAATATGCAGGAATGGCTTGAAGTCTGGTGGTTTGCCTACATCGTCCTCCCGCTGCTCATTTTCCTTGCTCGCATTATTGATGTAAGCCTGGGGACGGTCCGCATTCTCTTTGTAGCGAGAGGGATTCAAAAACTGGCTGCGATCCTTGGGTTTTTTGAAGTCTTTATCTGGCTGGTTGTCATTTCAAACATCATGAAAAATCTGAGTTCGCCCTTCTATTTTGTGTTCTATGCTGCTGGCTTTGCCGCTGGGAACTATGTTGGGATCGCCATAGAGCGTCATCTATACATCGGTAAAGTTGCCTTGAGAGTCATTACGCGAGAAAATGCTGATGCCCTGATCGACTTTTTTCGGAACAAGGGTCTGGGTATCACGGTCGTGGATGGTATGGGCTCTCAGGGGCCGGTCAAACTATTGTACAGCATCATAGCTCGAAGAGATCTACAAGCAACCATCAACGAGGTAAAACGCTTTAATCCCAAGGCATTTTATTCGATAGAAGATGTGAAAGCGGTGTCGGAAGGTACTTTTCCGATCTCTCAAAAACGGCGTAGCGCCAAACGTGGTTTGGGTCTGAACTTCTTTCCTTTACGCAAGGGGAAATAGGGCGTCTTATAGAGGGGTTTTAATCTACTGGTGGTATAAAAGTCTTGCTCATTCTGTAATGCGGTAAACCAACTTCTTCAAATTCGTTCCCAACAATTGCATAGCCCATATTCAGATAAAAGCCGTGGGCTGTCATTCTTGCGTGCAGTACAAATACCTGGAATCCAAGATTGAGTAAGTAGGCCTCAAAGGCCATAAATAATCGTTTACCAACACCCTGATTCTGGTGATTCTCATCCACAACCATTTGCTTTATTCTGACTTCATGGGTGGCTGTTGGTATTCCAATTACACTGGAGATCAGCTTGCCATCATCATCAAAAGCTCCAAAATGATAGTAGCGAGACTCCTGACTTAGATCGTCGAATGAGCCATCATAAAGATCCAATCCCAATGGTACCCGAAGTATCTTGTGCCTCAACTGCAGCGAAGCCTCATACGCT
>CAZVSF010000277.1:0-3813 GCA_964630195.1 uncultured Lentisphaeria bacterium | reverse complement strand
TTCAACTTTTTTGATCTCGTCTCTGATCATGGCAGCTTTTTCGAAATCGAGACTTTCAGCAGCCCTGAGCATGTCTTGCCTCATTAGATCAAGCAGCTCGCCAGTAACATAGTCAGTATCATATTTCTTCAGACTCTCTTTGATCGCCTCTTCCTTGCTGTGCATGGCGTCTGCGACACTGGTGATTCCCATTATTTCGTCATGAGTCTTGTAGATTGTGATTGGAACGATTCCATGTGCTTCATTGTAAGCAATTTGCTTTTCGCGCCGATCTTTGGTCGTATCGATCAAGTATTGCATGCTGTCCGTCACCTTATCGGCATAGAGTATCACTTTTCCATTGGCGTGGCGGGCAGCACGTCCAGCGATCTGCATTAAAGATGTCTTACTCCGCAGAAAACCTTCTTTATCGGCATCAATGATCGCCACCAGGGACACTTCCGGTAGATCTAATCCCTCCCTGAGCAGATTTATTCCTACCAGGACGTCAAATTCTCCCAGACGGAGATCACGGAGGATTGAGATTCTTTTAATGCTATCAATTTCAGAGTGCAGATACCTCACTCTGAGATGGTAATTTGTGAGATAATCCGTAAGGTCTTCGGACATCCGTTTGGTAAGCGTCACAACCAGCACACGTTCCTTTTTCTCGACCCGTTTGTTGATCTCCTCCATGAGATCATCGATCTGACCCTCGCTGGATCTTAAATCAATGACGGGGTCCAATAATCCTGTGGGTCGGATGACCTGCTCCACCACAACGCCATCTGATTTCTCAAGCTCATAGTCTGCTGGGGTCGCTGTTGTAAATATTACTTGATTCATGGAAGCTTCAAACTCGGGCAGTTTAAGCGGTCTGTTGTCAAGTGCAGAGGGTAGTCGGAAACCATAATCGACCAAATTTCTTTTGCGGGAGTAATCTCCATTATACATCCCTCTGAATTGTGGTAAGGTTACATGGGATTCATCAATGATCATCAGAAAATCTTCTGGAAAGAAATCAAGCAGGGTGAAGGGTCTCTCCCCTGGAGCGCGACCGGTCAAATGCCGACTATAATTCTCAATACCCGAACAATGCCCCACTTCTCTAAGCATCTCCATATCAAACTTCGTGCGTTGTTCTATACGCTGTGCCTCCAGAAGTTGGTTGTTTATTCTGAACTCCTGAACCTGCTCTTTTAGCTCTGCTTCGATGTTAAATAACGCTTTAGTAATATGCTCGTCCGAGGTGACAAAATGCCGCGCTGGGTAGACCACACAGACATCATCTTCAGTTAGAACCTCACCGGTAAGCGGATCAATGGTCATGATATCGGTTACCTGGTTGCCCCAAAACTCGACCCGAATGGCATTTTCATTGTAAGCGGGAAAAATTTCCAGGACATCGCCTCTTACCCTGAATTTTCCTCGCATGAAATTCACATCATTCCGTTCGTAATAGATATCGACAAGTTTTCGCATCAGATCGCGCTGATTGTAACTGGCCCCTTTATTAATGATCACCAGTGAATTTTTATATTCCTGTGGGTCACCTAATCCATAAATGCAGGAAACGGAAGCTACCACGATCACATCCTGTCTGGATAACAATGCGCTGGTTGCCTTTAACCTCAATTTGTCAATCTCTTCATTCATCGACATATCTTTTTCAATAAAAGTGTCGGTCACGGGTAGATATGCTTCAGGTTGGTAGTAATCGTAATAGGAAATGAAATATTCGACAGCGTTCTCAGGAAAGAATGCTTTGAATTCACCATATAATTGAGCAGCGAGGGTTTTATTGTGAGATACGATCAGGGTAGGTTTTTTCACGGATTGTATCACATTTGCGATCGTATAGGTTTTACCACTTCCGGTCACACCCAGGAGCGTCTGAAAGGGTGAACCAGACTTCACACCAGCAACCAATTCTTCAATCGCTTCTGGTTGATCACCACTGGGTAAATATTCAGTTTTTAGTTTAAATTCTGCCATAATGACGTAAAATATACATATATGACAGAGAATCAACAGGCAAGGATGCAATTTATAATTTATTTAAACTAAAGCTCTATTTGCTTTCAGATCAACAATCCCTTAAATAGGACCATGCAGGACATTCAATCGATCATATTTTTTGTAATACTTATAGTATCGATCATTGCCTTTATTCGGGAATGGTTTCCCATCGAGGTAACCTCCTTACTGGTGCTGGCGGCGCTGCTCCTCACGGGACTGGTTGATAAGCATCAAGCTATCAGCGGATTCTCAAATAAGGCTGTCATCACGATTGGGTCCATGTTCATTTTGAGTCATGCTTTTACGAAGACAGGATTCATTCGCGTATTCACGGTCTGGCTGGAGAATAATGGACAGGGTAGAAATTGGTTGGTGTCAACCTTATTCCTACTGTCTGTGAGCATATTCTCCGCCTTTATAAACAATACAGCAACGGTCGCACTATTGATACCTGTGGCTACTGAATTAGCTCATCGTTTGAAGATCAGTGCCTCCAAGATCATGATGCCTCTGTCGTTTGCAGCTATTGTTGGGGGTACATGCACGGTAATTGGCACATCTACAAATCTAATCGTGAATGACATCGCCCTGGAAGCTGGTTTTCATATTGGTGTGTTCGAGCTAAGTAAGTTGGGTATAATTCTGGTATTGGCCACACTTGGTTATATTCTTATTGCCCAGAAATGGATATTACCCTCCAGAGTTCCAGTGAGCGGTCTGACAAAAAAATATCATCTTGGGACCTATCTCACTGAGGTCGTGATACCAAAGGATTCACCACTCAACGGCAGAAAATTCATAGCGTTAAATCTTGCACAAAGCTATGATCTCACTGTGCTTGAGATTATCCGAGATGGGAACAAGATTACTACCAACATTCGAAATATCATTCTCAAGGAAGATGATGTCCTTCTGGTTCAGTGCGCAGTCGACAAACTCCAATCCTTCAAATCTGAACAGAAAGTGCTCTTACTTACTGATGTAAAAATGAATGATAATGAACTGGCTGACAATGAGAATATCCTCATGGAAGCCATGATATCACCAAATTCAAGTCTGGCTGGTTCATCTCTCATGGAAATTGATTTCCGAAGAAGGTACGGTCTATTCGTCCTGGCGGTTCGACGGTACAGGGAGATAATGCGAACAAAAGTTGCCCATATCAGACTGAAACATTTTGATACGCTGTTAATTTTTGGCTCCCGCACTCGTATGGCTGCACTACATACAGATCCAAACTTCATTATCCTTGAGGAACTGGATACCACCTTGCACAAAATTAAATTCTGGTGGTTGGCAGTTGGAATTATACCAATCGTTGTGGGAGTAGCGGCCCTCAATATTATGTCCATCATGGAAGCTTCTTTATTGGGCGCTATACTTGTCATGGCTGTGGGGATAGTTCCCGCACAGGAGGCCTATAAATCCATTAACTGGACGGTCATTTTTCTCATCGCGGCTCTGATCCCCCTTGGACATGCCATGGATACAATTCACCTCTCAGAGAAGATCGGTGGTATCATTATCTGGGCGAGTAGTCAATTTGGCGACATAGGTCTCATAGGTATAATTTTCTTTATTACCATGCTCATGACTTCATTTTTATCACATACGGCAACAGCCATCATCATGACTCCCCTCGCAATAAAATCTGCAGGTGTTTTAGGGCTTGACCCCATGCCGTTCATCATGACGATCATGTTTGCGGCTTCACTCTCCTTCATGACCCCCAACGGGTATCAGACGAACACAATGGTATTTTCTCCAGGAGGATATCGCTATGTAGATTTCATGCGTGCTGGTATTCCCTTGCAT
>CAZVSF010000276.1:0-3821 GCA_964630195.1 uncultured Lentisphaeria bacterium | reverse complement strand
GACCCCAAAGAGGATTATGAAATCGCCTCCCAGAAGAAACTGTCCTATTACAATCTTTTCGAAGGCAAAACACAGATTCCACAGTCCGCTTTTCGCTTTCTTACCTCTGACACCAGCAGTATACGCAAGCTGACAGAATCCGTTGGCTTTCATTATGCTCCAGATGATGCAGATGGTTTTATGCATGCCTCTTCACTCATTGTGATATCACCCAGCGGCGTCATCTCCCGCTATATTCGCGGGCTATCCTTTTTACCGGTGGAGGTTATGGTTTCAGTGACCAATGCCATGGAAGGTCGATGGGCACCCACCGTTCGTAAAATTGTTCAGTTTTGTTTTGCTGAAGAACCAGCAGGTCGAGGTTACTATTTCGATTTCCTGAAGGTTGCAGGGGTGATTATCCTCTTCTCTATTCTTTTTACCGTTGTCGTTCTTTCAGTTGTGCTGAACCGGAAAAAAACACCCAAAAAAACTGAAATGGAGGGCGTGTAGCATGGAAGTTTCACCAAGCCCCAGCTATTTAAACAGTCACACCAACCCACGGTGGACCAAGGGTTTCATGAGTTGGTTTATGTCAACGGACCACAAACGCATCGGCATCATGTATGCCGTCGCCATGTTCTCCTTTTTCTTTATTGCCGTTTGTCTTGGTTTTGTCATGAAACTTCAGAAGATGTACCCGGGCTCAACTGGCTGGGAAATTATTCCTCCAGAACTATATGGCAGCTTTTTTACGCTTCATGCCATCATCATGATCTTTTTATTCATTGTTCCAGGGGCACCAGCCGTTCTTGGTAATTTCTTTCTGCCTCTACAGATAGGCGCCAGGGATGTGGCCTTTCCCCGGGTCAACCTGCTCTCATTCTGGCTGTATTTATTTGGTGCAATTATGGCCGTTGTGGGAATCCTTTTGGGTGGGGCTGACACGGGCTGGACATTCACTCCGCCCTACTCTATCACCACAAGAACAATCAGTCTTTTTGGGATTACTTTTGATTCGGTTTCCTGGATGCTCACCGCAGCCTTTATTCTTGGATGGGGTACTATTCTAACCGGGATCAATTTTATTGTCACCGTTCACAGAATGCGGGCTAAAGGCATGGGTTATTTTAAAATGCCTCTGTTCACCTGGTCAATCTATGCCACATCATGGCTTCAGGTTCTGGCAACGCCTGTTGTGGGAATTACCCTGCTCATGATTGTCATCGAGCGAATTATGCCGGTGGGCTTTTTTGATCCCTCCAAGGGCGGCGACCCGATCCTGTTTCAACACCTTTTCTGGATCTATTCCCACCCTGCTGTCTATATCATGATCTTGCCCTCAATGGGTCTGGTCAGCGAGATTATCCCAACCAACAGCCAGAAACCCATCTTCGGTTATAAGAGTATTGCCATTGCCTCTTGCAGTATTGCCGGTGTTGGCTATCTCCTTTGGGCTCACCACATGTTTACAACAGGAATGTCTGATGTCGCAGCGGTGCTGTTTTCCTTTCTAACCTTTTTTGTTGCAATTCCAACAGCGATCAAGGTCTTTAACTGGACAGCCACCCTTTATAAAGGGTCCATCACTTTGACCCCAGCCATGTGGTTTGCTCTGGCCTTTATTTTTAACTTCTGCATCGGTGGGCTGACAGGAATGTTTCTGGGATCCCTCTCAACAGATATTCACCTCCATGATACAGATTTTGTGGTTGCTCATTTTCATTACACCATGTTTGGCGGAGCCGCCTTTGGTCTCATTGGCGGTGTTTTCCATTATTTCCCAAAAATGTTTGGGAAGATGTATTCCATGAAATGGGCAAAAACCGGCTTCGCCTTCATGTTTATCGGTTTTAACTGGCTCTATTTCCCCATGCTGCTGCTGGGTTATTACGGCATGCCAAGACGCTACCAAACCTATCCTGACATCCCAATTTTTGACCGCCTGCAAATGGCTTCAACCATCGGATCCTGGGTTTTAGTGACTGGGGTAATTATTGTCTTTTCAGTCTGGATTCATGCCCTGTTAAGAGGCAAGCGTACCACCGAGGCCAATCCCTGGAACTCCTCCACCATGGAATGGCAGACGGCAACCCCTCCCACTCTCTTCAATTTTGAAAAAGAGATGGAGGTTACCCGTGAACCGTATGACTATGAGACCTTCCGCAAAGAAGTCGCCGAAGGCACCTCCATGGGAGCCCAACATGACTGACCTTACCCATGCCGTAGAACATCATCGTGATGATGAGGGAACCCGCCTTGGATTCTGGCTGTTCCTCTATACTGAACTTTTTCTTTTTGCTGCATTCTTTCTGATTTATGCCGTTTACCGCTCAGCCCATATAGAGGAGTTCAAACAAGCAGCAGAAAACCTGAACACTACAATTGGTACCATTAACACCATGATCCTGCTCACCAGTAGTTTGACCATGGTTATATCTCTGGATGCCTTGAAAAAAGGGTCAGTAAAGCTGGCCAAAACCTTTTTACTGGCAACGGTTGCCCTGGGTTTGGCATTTCTGGTTATCAAAGGATTCGAATGGAGCGCCAAGTTTGACCACCACCTGTTTTTACAGACTGCCAAGGGTATTGCAGCCGGTCACGGCTCGCCACTCCTGACGCCCGGGGAGGAAATGCTTCCAGTGGGTCAGGTGCTCTTTTTTGGTCTCTATTTTGTTATGACAGGAACCCACGCTTTGCACATAATTATCGGTGGGACATGGATGTTAATTGTCTATTTCTGGATATCCAAAGGATCCATCAACCAGGACAACTACGGTGTTTTGGAACGCTGTGGACTGTACTGGCACCTGGTGGATATCATCTGGATTTTCCTTTTCCCACTTTACTATCTGGTATCATAGGGGGCATGACAATGAATACAACCGACCAAACCCTAAGCTTCAAAAAACCCATTCTGGTTTATGTTGCTCTTATTACCCTGACAATTTTAACGGTCCTGTTATCCGGGCTTGGTCTTGGAAACGCAGGAGAAGTCATTATTGCCATGGTTGTTGCATCCATAAAAGCAGGATTGGTGCTCTATTTCTTTATGCACTTAAATCATGAACCACTCATCTTTAAACTATTTCTGGGGGTTGCCTTTTTCACCCTGCTTGCCATTTTTGTCCTAACCTTTTCAGACTACACGTTCCGGGTGATCGCATGAATGTGAATTACAATCCAGCCTCGGTTTTCAATCAGGATGTAGATTTCAGTTTTTATCTCATCTTTATGATCTCTATCATCTGTTTGATAGGCATCACGGGATTTATGATTTTCAGTGTTATCAAGTACAGCCGAAAAAACAACCCGAACCCCTCAAATCTTGAGGGACATACAGGTCTTGAGATTGTCTGGACAGTGATCCCGACCATCCTGGTTATGTTTATTTTCTATTTTGGCATGCAAGGCTTTTTGAAGATGAGGAATGTTCCTGAAAATGCCATGGAGATCAAGGTTGATGCAGGCATGTGGTGGTGGAAATTTACCTACCCCAATGGCCTGGAGCAAAACACCGCGCAAGGTCTTACGGTTCCAGCAGACACGCCAATTTATCTACCCCTGCACTCAAATGATGTGATCCACTCCTTTTATGTGCCGGCATTCCGGGTGAAAATGGATGTCGTTCCCAAGGCAGTCGGGGCCGAAGACAACTACACCTGGTTTCAAGCCAACCAGATTGGCGATTTTGACCTTTTTTGTGCTGAATATTGCGGGATTAACCACTCCCAGATGATTACCAAGGTTCATGTGCTTACCAAGCCTGATTTCCAGGCCTGGCTGGATGAACAATCCGCGGGATTTATCCAGCAACAAGCTGAAAACCCAGGGAAGGCACT
>CAZVSF010000275.1:0-3827 GCA_964630195.1 uncultured Lentisphaeria bacterium | reverse complement strand
CACAAAGAGCATTACTGCCAGATTGCCAGTACAGCTCCCATGATCAAAAGCCCTACCAGATACATCCCTGAGTTAATGATCCATAGCTTAAGTGAGCGCATTTCAAATGCGTGGTTCACGCCAAATGAAAAGCCTGTGAATCCCAACCACATGAGAAGTCCAAGCAACAATCCACTACCCAGGCTATCTACGCCTGTCCAGGCGATGACGTTGGCCATGGTGAAGGACATCATAAAGGAATTCAACACGGCGATCCCATAGGCAGGCACCATCTTGGATTGATCAACAGCTTCCAAATTAATTCCAACAGCCTCCGCCCATGGCTTCATGAAAAGAGGACCATACCATAGAGCACCAAGTCCCATATTTGTTATTATCAATACAATGATTGCAATCCAGTTGACTTCAAAAGTAAGCATTATTCACTCCTTTTCGGGATGCGACATCCCATTTTTAGGTCAAAATTAACAGACTGTGATTCGATATGTCACAATTTGAGATATCAGGAAAGAAAAACTACAGCTTATTGTGAATTTAAGAATCAGTGCTTGTTATACATCGTGTCGATGAGGGCTTTAAACTTTTCATTGATCTGTTTGCGCTTAAGCTTGAGCGTCGGGGTGATCTCGCCACCTTCCTGGGTGAACGGCTTGGCCAGCAATTTGAACTTTTTGATGGTTTCATACTTGGCCAGTTTCTGGGAATGATGGTCAATGCGCTCTCGGAAAAAATCGATGACATGGGGGTGATTGATCAATTCTTCGTTGTTCTGGAACTGTATCTTTTTCTTATGGGCCCAGGCTTCAAGACTTTCAAAGGCTGGGACAACCAAAGCGCTGACAAAATTTCGTTTGTCACCGATGGCAATGATCTGATCGATGAAAAAATCTTTGCCCACCAGTTTCTCAATATTTTGAGGGGCAATATTTTTTCCGCCTGAAGTAATGATCAGGTCCTTGATCCGATCCGTGATCTTCAAAAACCCATCCTCATCAAATTCACCCACATCCCCGGTTTTGAACCAGCCATCTTCCATACATTCAGCAGTGGCTTCAGGATTGTTAAAATACCCCTTCATCACCTGGGGACCTTTTACCTGAATCTCACCACTTTCAGCGATTCTGACCTCACAATTGGGGACCAGTTTTCCCACGGTCCCAAACTTGAAATTCTCTGGTGTATTGTATGAGATCATAGGTGATGTTTCCGTCAATCCATAGCCCTGACAAATGAGGAGTCCACAGGCCAGGAAAAACTCTTCAATGCTCTTGTCCAGCGGTGCGCCCCCAGCTGAGAAAAAGTTTTTATCCCCGCCGACGACAGCACGAACTTTTGATAGCACCAATTTATCCAGGATCTTGTATTTAATGGCTAAACCGCTGGGGATGTTTTCCTTTCGAAAAAAGAGATCATTATAAACTGTCCCTGTTTCAATGGCTTTATTAAACAGAAACCTTTTTATGCTGGAAGCGCTCTCCTGCGAGTTCAATACTGCGGCATAGATCTTCTCATATAATCTGGGGACTGACACCATGGCTGTTGGCTTGACCTCCTGCATGGTTTCAATCACTTGTTTAGGATCCTCCAGATAGGTCTGAGTCGCTCCCTTGAGATAGACATAGTAAGACCACATACGCTCGTATACGTGACTGAGGGGTAAAAAGCATAGGGATACATCTTCACGACTCACCTGGAAATTGGCATCCACACATTCGAATTGGTGAAATAAATTTCCATGGGACAACATGACGCCTTTTGGGTTACCAGTTGTTCCTGAAGTATATATGATGGTGGTCAGATCATCCGTTTTGATCTCACCTGATCGCAGATTCATTTCATCGATAAGCTCTTCCCGGGCATCAGTTTGAAGGAAGTCTGCAAAATCGCTTGCTATTTTGGTGTCAACAGGCAGGCTGGGTTCAAAACAAATTATTTGGAGCGTGTGTCCGGCTTCGTGGATGGAGACCACATTTGAATACTGCTCCTGATTGCCAACAAAGATCAATTTTATTTGGGCATCCTGGATGATGAATTCTGCCTGGTCCCTTGTATTGGTGGCATAGATCGGGACGGATACTGCACCGACAAGTATGCAGGCAAAGTCAGTCACAGCCCATTCATATCGGTTTGCTGAATAGATACCTACGGTATCACCTCGACCAATACCAGCATCGATCATGGCACAGGCAAGACGGGTGATCCTGTCGCCAAATTCTTTATAGGTCAACGATGCCCAACCCTGGTCACTCCTATATCTCAGGGCTGTATGATTGCCATACTCGGCGATTTTAATGGTAATCATCTGGCCGATATGATCATAATTCATTGTTTTATCCTCAATTCAGTGGTTCCTATCATTATCAATTGCAGCACAGGCAATTTATCCATCACTGCGCAGGCACCAAGAGAATCGGTGGTAGCTCGATTATTGTCTGTTCATAAAAGCGGCCAGCTTTTTTACAAGCCAGGGACTATTCTCTCCCTCCATGGGCATTTTACCTTTAGGACCATACATGCCCTCCATCATTTTCATGACTTCTTTCTTGATCATGCCCCGAAAGGGTAAATTTGCGATCATGCCATACATGGCAGCATTGCCTTTGCTGGCAAGTTTTGGATTTGAGCGCACGGCTTCGACCGAGGCTTCCAGATCAGATAGATATTCCTCCACAATTTTTCCATGACCGGGTACGACCATCATGTGTAATCCCTCAGGTCGCTGAAGCCTGTCAATCTGCCAGCCCCTTGATTCCATTTGATCTCCCACGGCAAATATATTGATCTTATCATCAGTGGCATGGTAGGCAAATACACTCATGTCGGGGTGTCCCAGAATTTCAATACCTTCTATGGCACGGATACCACTTTGAAGCACTCGCGTAATACGCATGATCTTCCGGGCATTTTCTTTGTAGCCATCTTCACCCAGTGCATGCAGGGCTGCCCAGGCGGCTGCAAAAGAACCTCCCGGCCTCGTTCCCAACAGGGCCGGTGATGCAAAGACACCTCCTGGCCAATCTTCATGAATGAAAAATTGATGCTTCATGTATTTCATGCTGCGATAGAGGACGGTTGAGGCGCCCTTGGCCGCGAATCCATACTTGTGAACATCCGCGGAGATGGATGTCACTCCGGGAACGCCAAAATCGAAACCTGGAATGCTACCTCCATTTTTCTCGATGAAGGGTAATAAAAACCCGCCCAGGCAAGCATCCACATGGAGGGGAATCCTGTGTTGCCGAGCAACCACACCCAGCTCAGTGATGGGGTCGATCACTCCATGTGGGTATGATGGGGCGGATCCAACCAGGAGGATCGTACGTCGGTTGATCATCTTCCTGACAGCCTCAACATCCACCCCCAAATCATTTTTCAGAGGTGCGTATCTAATTTTCACGCCAAAATATTTTGCTGCCTTACTCCAGGCAACGTGAATACTCTCTGGAACGATCATCTCAGGTTTAAAGGGAAGTGTTCGGTTAGACCGGGCCATATCTCGGTAGGTCAGGACGGGCAGAAGACAACTTTCAGTCCCTCCAGAAGTGAGTGTACCCACGGTGTTTTTGTCTCCATGGAGCAATTGAGCCGTCATGTTAATGATGTCGGTTTCAAAGCGTTTCAGACTCTTGAACGCCATGGGATTGAGTGCGTTCTCAGAAAAGTACAGACCATAGGCTTGCTTAAGAAATTCTGTATGCTCGTCATCCAGATGATAAACCAGGCTCCAGGTCCGTGAATCACGATAATTCACGTCCTGCCCACCATATGCTTTCATCTGATCTAAAATTTCAGAATGCGGTATTCCATGCTCTGGGATGCTTTTCATA
>CAZVSF010000274.1:0-3844 GCA_964630195.1 uncultured Lentisphaeria bacterium | reverse complement strand
ACCGTGGCCTGCAGCGGATTGCATCCTTACCTCAAAACGACCATACAGGTAGCTCTGCAGGGTTCTATATTCACCCCCACGATAATCCTTTCCCTGGGCCGATATTGAGAGTATCAGGAGTATAACTTTCAAAAAATGAAGTTTTTGTTGATTGGGATAGGTCATGCTGCGCTCATTTCAGTAATAAAATCTTTCGGCTCTGTTGGAATGTTGCTGTCTCAAATCTCACAAAATATACTCCGCTTGACAGACCTGCACCATCCAATAGAATTTGATAGGATCCCGGAGCATATGTTCTGGACGCAACATCCTGCACCCTGGCCCCTCTCAGGTCGTAGATCGAAATATCCACAGCGGCTGTTTCAGGAACACTGAATTCCAATCGGGCTGAATGATTGAATGGATTGGGAAAGATATTGGTTAATGCATACTCCCGAGGTCTCTGAATCTCATCTACACCAACCCAAAAACTGCCGTCAATTTGAATCGCATTGATGACGGGTCCTGCATAGCCATATGAAACACCATAGATCAAAGAGGATGCCACGATGTCCAG
The DNA here is from genome assembly GCA_964630195.1 of uncultured Lentisphaeria bacterium. Lineage (GTDB taxonomy): Bacteria > Fidelibacterota > UBA8477 > UBA8477 > JABMPR01 > JABMPR01. Next base: position 3,288 of record CAZVSF010000274.1, on the reverse strand, counting down.
TGTGCCGTCAGTAATTTCCCAGTCAGAAAGGCTGACCGTATAGACGCCTGTGTTTCCGGACTGTGCGAAAACATCCAGTTCTGGAACCACCAGAGAATCTTCCACATAGAGTTCAAAGACGCGCTCTCCTGGAGCTGAATAGTAATGCTCTGCAAAATGCAATTGGATATCAAATACCCCTGGTGCGAGACGAACATGATAACGGGTCCATCGATTGAGAGATGTGGCCATGACCGAATCAAGATCAGTCTCTTCAAGATCAGGATATTCAGTCGCCGTTTGATAATTTCCGCTTTCGTGTCCATACTCGACATCTTCCGACCACCATTGCTCCGGAAGGAAACCCTGGGCACCAGGACCAGCACAATCAATATTGATGGGCAATTCCAGAGGATGTGGCATTTTGATGGAGACAAAACTCACAGCAGTTGAATTCCCGTTTATTGACTGATCAAGGAGATTCTGGGCATAAACAGTGGCTGACGTCGTAATATCCAGATCATCGATACGCAAGCCGACCGTTCTCAGGTCGTCATACAATTCCATGTCCTGGATAGTGTGATTCGGGATGGTGAACAGGGTAGATTGTTCTGTATGATCTCGATCCAATTCCTTGTTAAAACGGACAATGACAGAATCGCTGCTGTGCGCACGTGCCCATAGGATCACAGGGGCTGTATTATCATTGTAGCCTTCATAACCGGGACGTGTCAGGCACAATATCATTTTCCCATCTTCATAGACGATATTGTCAGCCAGGAGGGTTGAATTATTACCATTCCAGGTGTGACCATCACTCTGTTCCCATAGGGTGTCAACATAAGTATCAAAATTATCAGTCCACAGTGGCGTAAAATTTGAATCCGTGCCAGTGCTGCCTGTTCCAGGCGTGTAGGTAGCTGTTGAAACCCAGTCATAATAGGCATAACGCGGCAGTGTCCGGTCATCGATAAAACCAACCCAATCTGTGTAGGCCGGCGTCCAGATATTCATCATGAGCTTGGCTGACTGGTCCAAATGCTCGATGTGCCCGCCTGTTTGACGATAAGCTTCTTCACCATCTACAAACCAGGCGACATAATCTGGTGTCCATTCAATTGCATATGTATGAAAATCAAGGTGTGGATTAAAATCAAGAGGGTTCTGTCTTAAATGTGAGCCATTTTCGTCGATCACATTCATATCGACATTGTCGCCCCAACGCCCCAAAACTTCAAAATCTATTTCGCACCAGTCCGTCAAAGGGAAAGAGTCGTTGTAGGTAAAAAAACTTGCCAGGAAACCTTCGCCTTGTGGAGATTTTAGCCGGGTCTCAAAGCGACCATACTGGAAATATTCGTGTGTTCTGAGCTCGGCACCGCTATAAAATTGTCCATAAGCCATATCAGCAGATAAAAGTCCTGCATAAAGGAATAGCAGCAATTTTGTGGCGTGCTGATTCATACTAGGACTCCTTTTTCTTTCCATAAGTTAGCTTATTGTCCGTTGTCAATCTTGGAAAAGACGGGACGCTCAAAGGAAAGGGTACATTGTGGTTGCTCACCATCATTGGGATGCTGCTCACTTCAAGCTGCTCGAACATATCTGTATCGATGGTGATCACATCTGAATATTTGACCTGAAGCGAATCAATGTATGGATTCATATAGGTTTCCAGGATATCCATCTCACTGAGCATGAGTGAATCTGGTAGATCAGCCATGACTCCCCTCAGATAATCATTACGACTCTGTCGACTGACATAGTGATCCTCCCACATCTGGGTGGCTTGAACCACATTGGGGACCTTATCATAACCGAGTTTATAGGCTTCTTCGGTGAGATAATAGTCCCGGATCATATCTGCCATGGCAAATTTCAACTGCTCAGGGAAATCACGGTGTGACATTTTTTTCTCTCTGAAGACCAGGGGATGCTTTTTGAGATAGGATTCAAATCGCTCTACGCTCCATTCTTCGCCATTCACATCGAATAATATGGCATTTCCAGGTAAACCACCAGGGAGATCGTTGAGGGATTCTGTAAACACCTGTTCTTCGGCATTCCAGACCGCCCTGTTTAGCATTTTTTTCTTCTCCTCTTGGGATCTCAAATAAAGTTCGGCAGATCTGGCAGCATAGGATTTGAACACTTCCTTGTTCAGAGTCAACGCTTTATCAGCCATAATGGAGCCCACATAGCGTTTGTATGCAGCATCGGCCTTCTCTTCGATCAGACGCGTCCGGACATCCTTCCAAAGTTGAGCCATGGCAGTCTCGGTAACTGCTGGTCTGTCAACCCAACCCGTTACTTTTAGTACAATATATTGTCCATTCTCCAACTTAAAGGGAGCGATAACTTCCCCCTTCTGATGAGAGCTGCCAAATATTTTCGTTCTGATCTTATCATCTTCACGATCAAGCCAGGTGAGGGATTTTTGAGGTATGGTATCATTGCCGGTTAAGGTTGTGACCAGAGTCTCAAATTTATAGCCATCGCCATGAGCACGATTCCAGGCGCGAGCAGCATTGGAATCGGGCAAACTGATGTACTGTATATTATAGGTACGACTGGCCATTCTCAACGCTTGACTTTGTGAGGCTGTATCTATTTCCACAACGTCATAAGCCTGTTTCTTATACAACCACTGACGCATGGTTTGCTCCTGACGTCCCTCGATATAGGCGTTGAAGTCAGCATCTGCTTTTATGGGTGAATCGGGGTACTCGAGGGCCAACAGTTTTTCTGAGATAAGACTGTTCAGGATAATTTTGCGATGGATGTAATTATCGCCACTGCAAAAATTTGGTCGGATGGTATACTCGGCTCGACGCATGAAATCTTCTTTTGTGATGACACGATCCCCTATACTGGCCAGAACCTCACCTGCGGGACCAGACTCTTTCTCACAACTCACCAGAAGCAATAAAGCCACCCCAAGCATAGCAATTGGGGTGGCTTTTTTCGATGGAATATTCATGTTTTAGAAGGTCAGGCCAAGTGTATAAGCGTGAGTCCTCCCCATAATACCAGCTTCCTTGAAAGCATAGTCAACTTTTACGGATCGATTACCCATGGCGAAGAGTTCAATGCCGCCACCGGCAGTCAATCCAAATTCGGTTTCATCCATATAGAGCGCTTTATAGCCACCTCTCAAATAAAACTTTCCGGCATTTGAGATCTTAAGGGCATATTCGGCACCCACATTAATGGATTCGGAATTATTGTTTGGATGCAGGGCATCAGCAGCCAGAGTCAGTGAATGGAGACCGGTTTGGATCGGTTTATATGAGAGACCTATCCGAAACA
>CAZVSF010000273.1:2008-3846 GCA_964630195.1 uncultured Lentisphaeria bacterium | reverse complement strand
ACTTTTAACTTTTAACTTTTAACTTTTAACTTTTAACTTTTAACTTTTAACTTTTAACTTTTCATTATAGACAAGTTTCGTCATTCTATAGGATGCTGCAAACCCCTTTTTCCCAGTGCGATGTTCAACAAGCCGTCTATTCAGGTCGTTGGTCATTCCAATATATAAGCGTCGATTCTTGTTTGTAAGAATGTATGTATAATAAGTTCTGCGGTTGGCCATTGGTCTGGGTTTTCTCGCTTTGCTCGAAAAGGAGTAAGCATGGATCCTTACCCTTTTATAACCTCGCATATTTTCTCTATATCCGCGGTTTCAAGGTAGGGATACATGGGGAGGCTGAAGATGCGTTGGCTCATTTCCTCACTTGCGGGGAAATCACCTGTCTGGTAGCCCAGATGATTGAAAGCGGTTTGCTGATGCAAAGGTTTGGGATAATACACGGCTGAGGGAATACCAGCCTCCTTGAGTTTTGCCTGCAAAGCCGCTCGATCATCAGCATCCCTGGCCAGAATGGAATACTGGGCCCAACTGCTGATAAATCCTTGAGCCACTTCAGGGACGACCACGCGATTTGAAAGTAGAGCATTGTACTGAGAGGCGACCTTATTGCGCAATTTTACTTCATTGGGGAAGAGTGTAAATTTTTCCAGAACGATTGCTGCCTGCAGTGTATCCATACGACCATTGATACCAATGCGGACGTTGTCGTACTTGTCTCCACCTTTGCCATGTACACGGATTGAGACCAATTTTTCATAGAGAGCCTCATCATCGGTAAATATGGCGCCACCATCACCATAACATCCCAGGGGTTTGGCCGGGAAGAAAGAGGTTGAGGCCACATCACCAAAACTGCCGGCCAGTCGGTCACCGATCTGACCCCCAAAACCCTGGGCGGCATCTTCCAGCACCTTGATATCATACTTTTTTGAGATGAGTTCTATGGCCTCATAATCTGCCGGTAGACCAAACAGATCCACTGGAATGATGGCTTTTGGATTGAGCTCACCCTTATCAATGACTTTTTGAATCGCCTTATCCAGGAGGGCAGGAGAAATGTTGTAGGTTTTAGGATCTATGTCCACAAATACAGGGGTTGCGCCAAGCAATTGAATAACTTCAGCCGTGGCAATAAAGGTGAAAGGTGTCGTAAAAACAGCATCTCCCGGACCGACACCCCAGGCCATGAGGGGCATGAGGAGGGCATCTGTACCTGAAGAGCAACTCACACAGTACTTGACCCCAACATAGTCAGCCAGCTGTGCTTCCATCTCTTTTACTTCAGGACCCATGATATATTTTCCATGGGCAAGCACATCCTGAATTCGTTTATCCAAATTTGTTTTTATCAATGACTGCTGTTTGGCCAGATCGATAAATTGCATTCTGTTTTCCCTTACTCAATTATTAAAAAATTTGTACGCCAGAAATTCTACGCATTCACACAAGCAAAGTTCAATCCATAAATCGCAGCTTAGCTCAATGCTTCGAGGTCAATTTCATCAGGATCATTTATAACCAGGTCCGCCGTTCCTGCTTCATAGGGCATATCCACACCAGGGAAATGTCTAATTTTTCCCGCTTCTGCCTTTTTATACAGCCCTTCAGCATCACGAGTTCGGCAAAGCTCAAGAGGTGTATCCACTAATATTTCTTTGTAGCGCTCCGAACCTATAATTTCTTTGACTTGCTCTCTGGTCTCCTTGTCAGGCGAAATAAACACAGCGATGACGATCAAACCCTGATCATTGAGGACTTTGGCCATTTCAGCGACGCGTCTCATGTTTTCATCACGATCTGCCCGGTCAAAGCCCAATTCTCGGTTTAGCCCGGATCTG
>CAZVSF010000273.1:0-1908 GCA_964630195.1 uncultured Lentisphaeria bacterium | reverse complement strand
GTTTTCATCACGATCTGCCCGGTCAAAGCCCAATTCTCGGTTTAGCCCGGATCTGAGCATGCTGCCATTCAAAACAATAACTGTTTTTCCCTGGTCAAAAAGATAGCGCTCCAGTTTATAGGCGACCTCATTCTTGCCAGAGGCGTGTAAACCGGTGACCCAATAGGTCCTGGCCTTTTGTGAGAGCTGCTGTTCGCGCTCACCAGGGCTAACCATACTACGGTCGGCTTTGGTCAGACCCTTGTGGGCAATTTGAGAGGGTAAATTCTCTGAGGTCACCCGATTGATGATCATACCGACAGCACAGGTGTTGTGGGTCATGGGATCAATGAGAATAAAACTCCCGGTTTGACGATTCTTCTCATAGCTATCAAAGAGCAGGGGTCTTGAGCAGGTTAAGACCACACGACCGATCTGGTTCAATTCAAAGGTCTCTGTATCTAGTCGCTGGAGGCTATTCACATCAATGCCATAGCGAATGGCATCAACTCGTGCCTTGACCTTCTGGGTGGTATGTTTCAGTAAAAATTGTTTGTTGAGATCGAGTTCGGTTTCATCCATCCAGACCAGCATAGCTTCAAGATGGCGCTCCACCTGGGGCTGATTATTCTTGCGAACCAGCATATCTCCCCGACTGAGATCAATTTCATCTTCCAGGGTGAGCATGACACTCTGTGGAGGGAAGGCATATTCTACGGCTGTTCCCAACCTCTCAACTGATTTGACACGAGTTGATTTGCCAGAAGGCAGCGCCACAACCTCTTCACCTCGACGGATCACACCTGATGCAATGCGTCCGGCAAATCCACGAAAATCCAGATTGGGTCGTGAGACCAGTTGAATGGGAAAACGGAAATCGACAAAATTCCGGTCACCGGTGATGGATGTGGTCTCCAGAAGATTCATAATACTGGCACCGCTATACCAGGGCATATTCTCACCGCGATCCACAATATTGTCTCCCTTCAAAGCTGACAGGGGTACGAACTGAATATCAGGGATACTCAGGCGGGTGGTAAATGCCAGATAATCAGCACGAATCTTTTCAAAGATATCCTGACTATAGTCCACCAGATCCATTTTGTTTACCGCTACGATGACATGCTTGATCCCCAAAAGTGAGATGAGAAATGAATGCCGTTTGGTCTGGGTGATGACGCCCTTGCGAGCATCGATGAGCACAATGGCCAGATGAGCCGTTGAAGCACCTGTCACCATATTGCGGGTGTACTGCTCATGACCTGGCGTATCGGCGATTATAAATTTGCGTTTTGAGGTGGAAAAATAGCGATAGGCAACATCGATGGTAATGCCTTGCTCGCGCTCAGCTTTTAACCCATCCAGCAGCAATGCATAATCGATCTCTTCCCCGGCATTGCCCACTCGTTTTGAATCTCTGATCAGGGTCGCCAGTTGATCATCATAGAGGCGCTTGGAATCATTGAGCAGACGACCGATGAGTGTCGATTTGCCGTCATCCACTGAGCCGGCGGTTAAGAGTCTGAGGAGGTCTTTTTTTTCGTCCTGCATTAAGAACTGTTCGATTGACTGGGTAACTTTCATATTTTATTTCGAGTCCTTCGGACGAGAAATCCCGATCTATTACCTAGCCGAGGTTCTGTATTAACATAAATTCCCTGCCAAGTGACGATTCTGGGTTTTCTCGCTGCGCTCGAAAAGGAGTAGATAGATTCCTTGGTTGGGAGGATTCCGTAATAAGTATGGGCATCCAAACTAAAAATACCCCTCACGTTTCTTCTGCTCCATGGAGCCGTCCTGATCAAAGTCGATCACGCGGGTCGTGCGTTCTGATTGGGTTTCTGTCATCATTTCTTCAATGATTTTTTCAATGGTATCGGCCCAGGACTCAACCGCTCCAGTTATGGGAGAGCATCTCAGGGGGATGAT
>CAZVSF010000272.1:1198-3868 GCA_964630195.1 uncultured Lentisphaeria bacterium | reverse complement strand
CTGAAGCATGGGGTTATTGAAAAACTTCTGTAACTATAGAGTTCGGGTTGGTTGCTATTGACCATAATCTGATGAAACTTTGGATGATTAGGACTGTCCAAAAAGAAAGTTCTGATGTATCGGTCTATGGTGACCTGATCTTAAACTTTTAGGATTGAGAATAGGCCTTGAGAATGGATTTTACACAAATCTGTGAAAATCTGTGTGTATCCGTGGCTAAAATAAAAGAGACCATCTCAGGTTATGAGACATCCTCTTTATTTTAGATAGGGGTTGCGTCACAGAACCAAAGGGTTAAAATTTCTTGCGCCCTCTGATCAATCATCAGACTCTGTTTCTCTCATACACTTTTCTATGATTTTGGGAGCTTAATTTTTAGTAAACAACATAGCTAGAGGTTATAACCATGCCAAAACTAAGCCACCTTTTTATTGCTACACTCCTTGCCATTAGCGTTATGGCACAACCACAGACAGGAGACGTCATGTCCGGATTTAAACTTATCGAAAAACGCTTTGTCAAAGAAGTGGATGCGGAATGCCTTTTGTTTCAGCACGAGCGTTCTGGTGCCCGATTGTTAAAAATATCAAATGATGATGTGAACAAAACCTTCTGCATCTCTTTTAAAACAGTCACTGAGTCAGATGCGGGCACACCCCATATCCTGGAACATTCCGTGTTGAATGGCTCCAAGAACTTTCCTGTAAAAAGTCCTTTTGATGTATTATCCAAAGGCTCTCTCAACACCTTCTTAAATGCCATGACAGGAAGTGATATAACCCTGTATCCTGTTTCAAGCATGAATGACAAGGACTTTAAAACTCTGATGAACATTTATCTTGATGCTGTCTTCAATCCTCTCATTTATGAAGACCCCAGAATCCTTGAACAGGAAGGCTGGCATCACGATCTGGAAAACGCTGATTCAAACATTACCTACAAGGGTGTTGTCTATAATGAAATGAAGGGCTCCTTTTCAAATCCTGACCGCGAATGGTATTATCTGGTTAACAAACAGCTTTTTGCAGACTCCCCCTATCGCTTTGAATCAGGTGGGTATCCCTCAGCGATCCATACCTTGACCTATGAGGACTTTCTTAATTTTCACCGGAAATATTATCACCCCTCAAACTCATACATTTTTCTTTATGGAGATGGAGATATTGCCACTGAACTGGCCTTTATCGATAAAGAATATCTCTCCAAATATACCGTCTCCGATAAGGTTATTGATATACCCCTGCAGGCTGCTTTTGATGCGCCAAAATCCGCCAGTGGACATTATTCTGCAACAGAGGGTTCTGAGCTGGAAGGGAACACCTATCTCTCCCTCTCGTTTGTAGCAGGCTTGAGCACGGATCGGCAATTGACCATGGGGCTTGGTGTGCTCACGCAGGCGCTTTTTAACAATGAATCCGCGCCTGTCCGTCTGGCCCTCCAGGAGGCTGGAATAGGCAAGGATGTCAGTGCCTGGGTGGATGATCTGAAGCAGAATGTTATCCATGTTCAGGTTCAAAATGCAAACCCTGATGAGGGTGATAAATTCAAGCAGGTCGTCATGGAGACCCTGACAAAAGTGGCAAATGAAGGACTGGACAAGAAGATCATCGCAGGCATTCTCAATCGGCGTGAATTTAGTCTTCGCGAGGGCAATACGCCTCAGAAAGGACTTTACTATAACCGACAGGCTTTAAGCAGTTGGTTTTGGGCGGGAGAACCCTTCAGTGGTCTGGAGTATGAGAAACCACTCTCCGCTTTAAAAAAAGCAATACCATCAGGATATCTCGAGGGTGTTATAAGTGAACTGTTCATCAACAACCCTCACTCACTCTTGTTTACCCTGAACCCCCAGCCTGGACTGGAGGGAGAAAATGATAAAATCAGAAACGCCGAGCTCAGTGCTTACAAGGAGAGTCTTTCTGCTGATGATATAACCAAGCTGATGGACCATACTGCCATGCTGGTCGATTATCAAAAATCGGAAGATACACCTGAAGCCCTGGCCTCTATTCCCCTCCTGGATATCAAGGATATCGAACCAAAAGTGGATTGGTTTGTTGCAGATGAGCTGCGCGTTTCGCGTGTACCCCTCTTGCATTTTGACACCTTCACCAATGACATAAGCTACATTAAGTTCTATTTCGATCTGCGAGTGTTGAGTGCAGAGCAACTCCCTTACGCTTCCTTGCTGGCCACTTTGCTGGGATCCATCGGCACAGAGAACTACAGCTTTGGAGAGCTCGACAACGCGTTGGACACTTATCTTGGTGGTTTTAACACCTATCTTACAAGCTATCTGGAAGACCGTGATGATGATAAGCTGGTCCCGAAGTTCGTACTTTCAGCCAAGGCGATCTCCGCTGACCAGGACAGGGTGTTTGAGTTTTCTGAGGAAATACTCAGACATTCCCAGCTGGATGATGTTGAACGGATCAAAGATGTTCTCACCAGACATCATTCCCGTCTGTCTTCCAGGGTTAAGAGCGACGGTTTGGGATATGCTCGCTCCCGGCTTTTTTCGTACACGACCAAGGCTGGAACGTTTAATGAGTTAACAGGTGGACTTGAATATTACTGGTTTGTTTCGGATCTGGTTGACAATTTTGATAAAAAACAGGACACCATCATGAAAGAACTGAAGGCTGTTTCTGAATTGCTCTTTAACAAAAA
>CAZVSF010000272.1:0-1098 GCA_964630195.1 uncultured Lentisphaeria bacterium | reverse complement strand
GTATTAAACCAGATCATTTCCCGGGAGTGGCTAAAAAATCAGGTTCGCGTTATTGGTGGAGCCTATGGAGGTTTTGCTCGCTTCTCGCCGACAGGTCAATTCTATTTTGGGTCTTACCGTGATCCCAACCTGACCAGCACACTGGACAATTACGCCGCGACCCCCGGCTTTTTAGCAAGCCTTGATCTTAATAAAACAGAGATGACCCGTTTTATCATTGGAACCATCTCAGGCATGGATCGACCCCAAACTCCTTCCCAGAGAGGCAATACTGCTTTTGCCAGATACTTCACAAAAATAAGTGAAGCAGAACTCCAGGCTGAAAGAACTGCAGTTTTATCTACATCTTTGCAAGATATCAAGTCATATGAAAACATGATCAAAGGTATGTTGGAAAACAGCGCTCTCTGTGTGTATGGTAATGAGGACGTTCTGAAACAAAACGAAAAGATCTTCGAGGCACTCATCGCCCTGGACTAACAACCCCTATACCCGGAATGGGCTGGCCTCACCGCCAGCTCATTCCCCGTTTTTTCTTCTTAACCCTTGCCTTTTCTACAGATCCTGATAACAAATAATTTCAGACATAAGGATTCACCACGTAAACTAATTCGCTTTTATAGACTGCGTTATATATGCTTATAGCTGCTTATTGTGCGAAAAGAGAAAGGTCTCCCCTTTTAGCAAGATCGTTAACAACACAATGATCACCCCTTTTTGAAGCAGGATCCAAGCATCATTATCTCCCAATAACCCACAGCCGCATTCAGAGTCTAACCTGAAAACGAGCAGGACAATGTTGACCAGCGTGCCCAGCACTGACATGCCTAAAGCAAGTATGATCGCCGGGCGAAAATGACGCTTTAGCCATAGCCCAAAAAGGAGATATAACTCTACAAGGATTGCTACAACTCCATAATACTGTAGCACTGTCGGTAGATTTGTAGTTTTAACAACAGCCCGGTATGGCTCGAGACCATCTTGAAGAAATACGAAAGTCTTGGCCATGGCAAGAAACAGGAAAACGATGAAAACCAGAATACGAATGATCTTTAATGTTTTGGAGTTCCATTTCGAATTTGAGTCCATTCTCCCCCC
>CAZVSF010000271.1:0-3873 GCA_964630195.1 uncultured Lentisphaeria bacterium | reverse complement strand
ACCCAGCTGTTTCCTGAGGTTCAACCGTCATCCCATCCAAGCCATCTATCTCAAACGAATACATGATATCGCTGTCAACATCACTGGATAAATTCCAGTCGAAAAGGAGTTCGGCTCCCGGGCTGCCCTCTGAGAACACCAGGGTAGATTCATTCTCGGGTTCAATCAGTGCAAATGCTGTTGGTGCATCGTTGACTGAAACAACACTCAATAACACCCAGGCTGCCTCAGAATCAAGTTCGCCATCATTGGCGATAAACTGAAAACTGTCTCCACCAAAGAAGTTGGTGTCGGGCCGATAGAACATGGAGCCATCAGGCATATATTCAAGCCATCCATTCAAGGGATTCAGGACGACGCTATAATTCAAGAAGTCCATTTCAGGATCAGTCCCATCCAGAATGATTTCAACATCTTCATCTTCAGCTATTTCGATTTGCTGTGAGAGCGCTGTTGGTGCCGTATTGGTTCCACTACCAAGCGTGACTTCCAGCTGGATCTCCACCACATTAATATTGGCTGCGTTGGAGCTGACCCAGAGAAAACCAGTATTTAGGCCTGGCGAGAGGTTCTGGGGACGAATACCAAATTCCACTTCGCTGGATTCTCCAGCTGCAGTACTACCCGTCGTGGGATCAACACCAAAAATCCAGTTGATACCCGTGAAGCCAGCCGTCCAGTTTAAATTGTCTTGACCCTCTCCAATATTGTGAATGGTAAAGCTGGACATGACATCTGGACCGGATTCGACAGTAAGCCTCAAAGTATCTGGTGTGATTTCGATAAGCGGAACCCCGCCGACACCATTGTTGATGGTAATGTTTATCACATGCTCCGGGTTGAGTGGATCGTTGGAGTGAATGCTTACTGACTCATGATAAATACCATCCTCGATATCCAGCGCATAGACGGTGATTCCTGAAACAGTTGTATCGCCAGCAGCCAAAGAGCCGGAGGCTGGCTCCAGAAAGATCCATCCAGCCGTGGTGGAGCTACTCCATTCCAGATCAGCAACACCGTTATTGATCAGCTCGATATTTTCTGTGGAGATAGGTGTATCATCCGGGTAATAGGTATAGGTCAATGTATCTGTATTCACGGCAAGGGTGGGTGCTTCGGTGGCATCAAAGGAGGTGATACACTCACTAAAACCTGACGTATTGCCATCTTCATCGGTTGATGTGGCTGTTATGATAGTACCAGACGGGTACGTCCCGGTAAGGGTATGAGTGAAGCTGACACTGCCTGCGGCACCGGTCATTACATCAGTATATCCCAGATAAGTTTGTCCTTCACCAAAACCTGAGGGGTCACATTCATCGCTGGCAAAAAATTCAATACGATATGTGGAATCGGGATGACCATTCAGCATTCCGCTTAGATCCAGGCCCGTCTCTGATGAGAAGGCCATTGAAAAGCTGGGTGCTTCATAATCCCATTCACCCGGGGTTTGAATCCCATTCTGACCGTTGCCATAAATGGAGTTTCCTAAGATGGTGGTACCCTCACCCCAGTAAACACCAAGGTCAATTCCATGGGTTCCACTGAAAGCGATCACATTGCCATCATCGGCATCCTCTCCACCAATGAGATTGTTGTTACTATCTCCAAAAATCCAGAGACCAATCTCGGTATTTCCCAATGAATCGCCCTCTGCATTGGTGCCAATAATATTGCCCTGTATGGTGGTGTTTTGAATGCCTGAGGCAAAAATTCCAGCCTCGCCATCATTACCACTGATAATATTAGAGCTAATCGTCGTTCCACTAACACCACCGATCTTAATTCCAGAGGCGACATTGGGAATTTCAAAGCTAGCTGTACGATCCAGACCGATCACGTTTCCCAGGACATTATTATTCTCAGCCATCCCGGGATCTGGACCAATTTCAATTCCAGCAAAACCAGTCCCGGATATCAAGTTATTGAGCACCATATTGTCATCGGCGCCAGATCCAATGTTGATTCCGGAAAATTCACTCCCACCTGATGCGCTTCCATCCAGGTCAGTTCCGATATAATTGCCCTCTATCCAATTGTTGTCGGCATCAGGACCGCTGATGCGAATGCTGCCTAAACGATTGCGATCCTCGTTACTGGCGCCACCAAGGAGATGGTTAGCGCTACTATCGATCTGTACCCGACCTATGGAATTTCCAGTCAGCGTCACGTTGTCACCGAGGAGGACAATGGTTCCATCAATTTCAAGACCACGAATGACTGTATTTTCAGCCCTGACTTCAAGATCAGCATAATCGCCAGTTAACCAGGCGGCATAGGTGGCATTGATGCCATCTTCAAACTCATTTGAGTTGGCTACATGTTCAGGGTCCGTGGTGCCATCCAGAACAGTGGGGAAATAGATACGATCCAAGGGACTATTGACATTGATGGTATGACTTGCTGTTTCAAGATCAAAATCAATCACCAGCAAGGAGTCGTTATACCAATGTGGACGATGGGAGGATTCTTGAAGGGCTGCTCTTAACGTGCACTCACCAAGACCCGTTAAACACTCTCCATCACCACCATTAATGTCAGCAGCATCGCCACGGACGTTTACAGTGATTCCATCCATGAGAATTTTGTCAAATGAAATTTGAACTCGCATCAAATCTCGCTCATAATCATTACCTACGCTTTGATCCCAGCGTGTCCAATACAAATAAGGAGTTTGACCCACGTTGCTAAAATTACGAGAGGTATCGGCGTGGTCAATCAGAGTCGGGTAGGACTCAGTCAGACCGCCAGTGGTGCCATTGGGATTGATATTCACATTCGCTTCCCGAATAAGAATTCTATGGGTCCAATGCAGCAGATCATCAGAGAGTGAATAGTAGAAGCCCCAGACACCGTCTCTTTGAGCTGAATCAACCAGAATGAACTTTTGGAAGTAAGTACTGTAGGAGAGGCTATAATGCATTTTCTCCATATTGCCGTATGTGTTCAGATTTTCATCAATACGAGCCAGGACATGATCGGCAGGATCAAAGCCTGTTTCTGTGTAGGGGTTTATGAGTTCAACGGTAAAGGCTTCACCGTCCCAACCGCGCCATGAGGCAGGATCGCTGATATCCAGCGTGCGCATAAGTCCAACACCGGTTTCCTGGAGTTCATGACCTGCATTAGCCGTAATGAACATATAATAGTAACCATCATTTGGGTTGTGAATAATGTTGCTGGGCTCGAAAAAACCATAGGGACCAGAGCCGGTCCAGGTATAGGGAACACTTGCCAGAAGATGGTCCGGAGCAGTGGCGTGGGTAAAGGTTCTTCCTGAATCTGTGGAGACGCCAAAAGTGATGGTATTATACCAACACTGAAAAGGATCGCTGGTATCACAGGCGCCTGGATGATCGGCAGCGTGATATTCATTGTGAATGATGGCATAGATGGTCGCCCCATCCTCGGTGTAAAGTGAACCCAACCATTCATTATCATTAAAATTGGCAGGATCAGGATCATGATGGGATGTGAATACTGGGCCGCTGGTGCAATCCATTGAAAGATTGTCAAAGTCGGGACCGATCATACGGTAGGTGACGTTGTGTCCGATCTGCAGCTGAATATTGTCATCAGCATCCCTGAATACGCGGGTGGGTGTATCGGGAATACTCTCGGTTTCGCAGGCATCGACGGAGTGGTCAAACACGGTTTCTTCTGAACCGATGATGGTGACTTCCCCGGGATATTCCCACACGGCCAGCGCCATACTGGTGCTTATGCTGGTTATGAGCAAAACGCGTATCAATTTGGTCCAATTCATAATTCCTCCTACGCCACATCAGGCGGACAGATCAGTTCTTAAATGTTTTGATGAATGGAAGATAAACAGTGGATTTTAAAATGGTCCAATATGTATCACATTCATAA
>CAZVSF010000270.1:0-3954 GCA_964630195.1 uncultured Lentisphaeria bacterium | reverse complement strand
TTACTGGGGACCTATTGCTACTGATGAAATGAATTCAGGTGGTAATCCAAAGAATATTTCCACGATCCAAGATTACTATGATGATACCAATAAGGGAATAGTTGACTACGCACATTGGCTAGATGCCCCCTGGCCAGAAGGCCAACCCGTTGGCAGCACTTACAGTGCTGAATTACGAATTACGAATGACGAATTTCAAGAGGACATGCTCACTTACCATAGTGGTGACAGTGTCTTTATCCAGATCACCGATATTGATCGTAATACCGATGACATCATCCCAAATCAGATCACTGTTGATGTCTGGAGTGAGCTGGAAAGCTCTCCTGAAACCATCACCCTCACCGAGACTGACCTAGCATCTGCGATATTCCAGGGCTATATCAAACTGGATGATCTTACAGGAGCTTCTTTCCCAGATGGTCAACTCCAAGTAGCCCGGGGTGACTGGATGTATTTTCAATATATCGATCCTGCGGATGATTGGGGGAACATTGATACGACAATCGAAAGATTACTATTTGATGCATCATTATCTTCTGGTGGTATTATAGCCTCCGATTCAACTTTAAGTATTAGTCAAAGTCCGTATATATTTTCAGGTGATCTCTGGGTTGAGAATAATGCAACATTGAATCTTGACTCTGGCGTTGAGCTATATTTTACTGCAAATAACGATGATCAATCAACTGGGAGAAACCAGAATAAATGCGAAGTAATTTTCTCGGAAACTGGAAGGTTAATAGCAAATGGTACCCCTTCCGATTCAATAAAATTCTCTTCATATTCAAAAAATCCTTCAGCCAAAGACTGGCAAGGCATAATACTCTACAGTTATGATTCTGATCTATTAAACTCTGTATCCTATGTTAGAATCGAACACGCTGAATATGGAATTGAAAATGATAGAAGCAGGTTGTTATTATCCAATTCATATATTGGGAATTGTGATAGAGGGATTCAAACACATTCTGATGGATCCTTCCTGCATGTTGAAAATTGTGATATTAGTGAAAATACAGAAGGTATTTCGATCTATGGTGATTCAACTATTTGTATAAACAGTAATTTATCATATAATGCTAGAGTTGGTATTGATCTTCAGGATCCAAACCACTATGCAATAGTAAGGAATTGTACCCTGACATATAACCGAGTGGGGATATACACGAATCAATTTGATAACTTAATAGACGCAAATGATGTTTATAATAATGATGCAGCAGATATTTCGATTATCTACAAAACCTCCAGTGGATCAAATAACCCAGTAGTTGTCAAACATAATAATCTATATAATAATGATAATGACAGAGCTCTGGATATTTCGACCTTCAATTCGAATGAATACGATTGTCGCTATAATTATTGGGGTCCAAATACTACAGCTGAAATGAACTTAGGTGAGAATCCAAAAAATATTACCGCAATTTATGACAACTTTGATGATGCAAACCAAGGCACTGTAAATTATTCCCGCTGGCTCGATGCCCCCTGGCCCGATGGCACACCCGCGCCTGGTGGCTATACTGGGGTACTTGAACTTATCTATTCGGATGGCACTCCCGCCTGGGGTTACAACCAGGGGGATACCCTGTTTGTCCAGCTCTATGATCCGGATCTCAATCTGGATGTGAATACACCTGAAAACGTTCAGGTGGAAGTCTGGAGTGAGCTGGAAACTATCCCTGAGCTCTTGACCATAAATGAAGTAGTCGCAGACTCTGGATTCTTCAAAGGCTGGATGCTCTTTGATGATACCCAGGGTTTCCCCTTGCTGGATGGTGTCCTTCAGGTAGATCAGGGGAACCAGGTCTATGCCCAATATACCGATGATGTGGATGATTGGAATAATAACAATATTGCTCTTCGGGATTCAGTGATTTACGACTTCCGGATTCGTGAATATGAGACTGATGAGAATACAGAAATGTTGCTTCACCTAAATGAGGGCACAGGTCAAATTACTCAGGATCAAACTTCAAACAGTTTTCATGCCACTCTCGGTTCATCGGTTAATGAGGATTCAACTGATCCACATTGGATACCCGGCATATCAGAAAATGCCCTGAGGTTTGATGGTTATGATGACTATTGCTTCATTGATAAAGCTGCAATAATTGGCTTACAAACGGGCACAATTGAAGCATGGATCCATCCCTATCACCTCCAAGGTCACGAATGGTTCTTTGCGTATAACATGGATAACGCAGGCAGCGCTGGAATGGGCGTAGAATCCACAGGTGTACTTCGTGGAATGCTTGACAATCTGACTATACAAAGTCCAGAAGACCTCATCAGACCCAACAAGTGGTATCATGTTGCAATGACCTGGGATGGAGACTCAGTCAAACTCTTTATCAACGATACAATACGAGCAAGCTCTGCCCATTTTGGATATCCAACTGATTATGATAGTGAAATCATAATTGGAGGTGATTCCTTTCACAGAAGCCAGCATATGTTCTTCGGTGTAGTGGATGAAGTCAGATTGTCCAATGTTGTTAGAACGGATTTTGGCTATAGTGGATCTAGTTATGCTCCTGGAGCAGTACAAGGACTCTCAGTTGGCGATTCCACCTCGAACTCAATTTTGATTGCATGGCACGCTCCTGGAGCAGACAACTACACAGGAACAGCAACTATCTATGACCTTCGCATGTCGGATAGTCCCATTGACTCAGCCAACTTCGAGTTGGCTATTCCTGTGGCAGATGTGCCCCTTCCCGAAAGGGCGGGAACGCTCCAATCCATGCAGATAACCGGTCTGAATTATGCCTCAACCTACTATTTCGCCATCAAGGCCCAGGATGATGAAGGGCTCTGGTCACCCATCTCAAATATTGCTGTGGGTCATACTGAGGACCAGGATGTCACGGCTCCAGGACCCATCACCGACCTGAGTGTGGGGGAGACCGGCAAACGCTTTGCGGTTCTAACCTGGACTGCACCAGGTGATAATGGCTTAAGTGGTCGCCCGGTTCTAGGTTATTCCGTCCATTATGCTCTGGAACCCATCACAGCGAATAATTATTGGTCCACCGATTCAACTCAACAACTCATCAACTCAATAACTCCAGGTGGCGCAGTAAGCGACACCGTCACAGGACTTGATCCCAATTCCAGCTATTATTTCTCGATCAAAGCTTTTGATGAAGTACCCAACTATGGAACCATCAGCAATACACCATTAGGAAACACCCAAATTGTGCCCATTGTGGCCTCCACGCCATTCCCAATGAATGGCTATGACCGGCTGCGCAGCCGCAACGCGCCCCACCTGGGAGCTACCCAGGGGACCTTCCGCTGGAACTATGCCACCGGTGGTGCAGTAGCCTCCTCACCTGTACTGGATGCCAGCGGGAATGTCTATTTTGGTTCCGAGGATGGGAAAGTCTATGCAGTCGATCCAGCAGGCGACTTGCTCTGGGAAAAATCCCTGGGTGCCGGCGTCTTTGCTGCCCCAACCGTGGGAACGGAGAACCACCTCTTTGTCGCCTGTAAAAACAACAAGGTTTACGCCTTGAATATGACATCTGGGGATACGCTCTGGTCCTTTAACACGGGGAATCAGGTCTTTAGCTCACCTGTAGTGAGCGCATTTGGCTATCTCTATGTAGGCAGTTTGAACAACAAGGTTTATGCCCTCTCCAGCGACAACGGGGAAGTCCTGTGGTCCTTCACGGGAAGCAACCGCTTTTACGCCGCACCAGCCCTTAATCTGAATGAAACAGAAGTCGTCATTGGTGATCAATCTGGAAATGTCTATGGTCTCAATGCCCGTACTGGTGCCCAGGAATGGAGCTATGCCCTGGGATCAGGCATTTATGCCAATGCAGCGATTGATTCTGCTGGGAATGTTTATGTAGGAGCCCAGAATGGGAATCTGTATGCCCTGGATGCATCAGGAGCCTATTTGTGGGACTATCCCACGGGTGGGGCCATCTTTTATGC
>CAZVSF010000269.1:0-4004 GCA_964630195.1 uncultured Lentisphaeria bacterium | reverse complement strand
AAAAGATTAAAAAGAGAATTGGAATTATATCGAGACGAAAACGTTGAACTCTCTGCCGAGATCTCAAAATTAAGTACCCAGTATGATCAGCTCACCGGTGGACTCACGGTTACGCTGGATGGGGAAGAAATGCCCATGCCCAAAGCATCGGTCAGGCTGCAATCCTCTGACAGGTCAAAACGTAAGGAAGCCTGGCTGGCCATCAGTGAAAAGCGCTATTCTATAAAAGATGAGGCTGACAGAATATACAATGACATGGTAAAGCTGAGGGTGCAATCTGCAAAAAATGCGGGCTACAATAATTTCCGTGATTTCGCCCACGATCGTCTCCAGCGATTTGATTATACACCTCAGGATGCCGTGAACTTTCAAAATGCCATTGAAGAACACATTGTCCCCCTGGCCCGGAAGATTGCAGACTCTCATCGAAAAAAACTCGGGCTGGCAAAAGATGACTATCGTCCCTGGGATCTGGCTGGAGAGCCAGAGGGTCAAGAAGCATTAAAACCATTTGAAAAAGGTGAGGAATTGCTTTCCAGCGCCATCAATATTTTCGGCGAAATTCATCCTCAATTTGGCGAGAATCTGGCGGCCATGAAAAAAGCCGATCTATTTGATTTGGAATCGCGAAAGGGCAAAGCGCCGGGTGGATATAATTATGGACTGGAAACAACCGGTATGCCATTCATCTTTATGAATGCTGCAGGGACTCATCGGGATGTGGTCACCATGTGTCATGAAGGTGGACATGCCATGCATACCTTTCTCACCAATGATGAGCCCTTGATCCACTATCGCGATACACCCTCAGAGATGGCTGAAACAGCTTCCATGAGTATGGAATTATTAACAGCGGAGCGCTGGAATAAATTCTATGATAGCAAGGATCATACGAGAGCCCGCCGGGAACACCTTGAAGGGATCATCTCCTTCTTTCCATGGTGCGCAACGGTTGATGCATTCCAGCATTGGGTTTATCTGAACCCCGATCATAGTGTCGAGGACAGGGATGCATATTTTGATAGCTTGACAAGTCGCTTTACATCGGGTCTGGTGAATTGGGAAGGATATGATCATTTCAGGCGAAATGGCTGGCAGCGACAATTACACATTTTTGGTGTCCCCTTTTACTATGTGGAATATGGTATTGCTCAGTTGGGTGCCCTCCAGGTGTATCGACGCTATAAAAAGAATCCTGAAGCAGCTTTGCAGGGCTACATTAAGGGGTTGAGCCTTGGAAACTCAAAACCATTGCCAGAGGTCTGGGAAGCAATGGGAATCAAGTTTGATTTTTCAGCTGAAACGCTGAAAGAACTGGTAGATTTTGTACAACAAGAATTGAATGATTTACAGGATTAATTTATGAACAAAACCCTGGATTTTATAAAGCAACATCACGATAGGTATGAACAGGAATTAACTGATATTCTCAAGATCCCGAGCATCAGTTCGAATCCTGACAACAATGCAGATGTGCGTGATATGGCTGAGCTTCTCAAAATAGAAATGCGCAGCATCGGTATGGACGAGGTCAATATTTTCGAGACAGGTGGCCACCCAGTCGTTTACTCAGAATGGATGGGAGCACCTGAGAGCCCAACCATTCTTATCTATGGGCACTATGATGTTCAGCCGGTGGACCCGGTTGACCTGTGGGATTCTCCACCCTTTGAACCTGTGATCAAGGGTGATAAAATTTTTGCCCGGGGGTCAGCAGACGACAAGGGGCAGATTTATATTCACCTCAAAGCGCTTGAAGCCTGGCTAGCCACCAAAGGCTCTCTGCCGGTAAATGTGAAGTTGATCTTTGAGGGTGAAGAGGAAGTCGGATCTGCTCATCTTGAGGATTTTATCAAGGAACATGAAAAAATGTTATCCGCTGATTATGTGGTTATTTCAGACACACCCATGTTTCGGGAGGGATATCCGGGAATCACATATGGCCTGCGCGGTCTGGCATATTTGCAAGTCAATCTGCGGGGAACCTCCACAGATCTTCATTCAGGCTCCTTTGGCGGATTGGTTAAAAACCCCATCAATGCCCTCGTAGAAATCCTGGCTCAAATGAAAGATGAAGACGGCAGAATTCTCATCCCTGGTTTTTACGATGATGTGCTCCCCATTACTGAGATGGAGCATGATAAACTCAGCAAACTTCCCTTCAGCGCTAAAGACTTCGCTAAAAGCATCGAAGCACCAGTCCTGTTTGGTGAGGCTGGTTATGATGACCTGGAACGGCTTTGGGCGCGTCCCACCTTTGATATCAACGGTATCTGGGGTGGTTTCCAGGGTGAAGGAGCAAAAACCGTTATTCCCGCTGAAGCGCATGCAAAAGTGTCCATGCGGCTGGTCGCTGATCAAGATCCTGAGGATATCGCAAATAAGTTTACAGCATACGTAAATTCATTAGTACCAGAAAGTATGGAAGCAAGCATTGAAGCCATGCATGGCGGCTTTGGCTATATCACGGAACTTGACAACCCGGGTTTACAGGCCGGTGTCAAAGCACTCGAAAAAGCTTTTGGCAAGCAGGTCGACTTTCTCCGTGAAGGTGGATCCATTCCTATCGTAAAGGTATTTGCAGACATTGTCAAAGCGCCCGTGCTGTTAATGGGTTTTGGACTCCCTGATCAAAATGCCCATGCACCCAATGAGAATTTCAGCCTGTATAATTTTCACAAAGGAATTGAAAGTATCGTCTATTTCTTCGAAGAGATCGGCAAATTGAAATGATTCGATCGCGTGCCGATTACGAGGAGATGGCCAACACCATTACCCATGGTATCGGCATCGGATTCAGCATTGCGGGATTAATTCTTCTGGTCGTGCGTGCTGCCATGTATGGGAACGCCTGGGAAGTGGTCAGTTTTAGTATTTATGGCGCTTCTCTCATCCTGTTGTATTCGGCATCCACCCTCTACCATGGATTCAGATCACCTCGTGTCAAGGAAGTCTTGCGTATTTTTGATCACTCGGCCATTTATCTCCTCATCGCAGGCACCTATACACCATTTTTATTAGTCACATTGCGAGGACCCTGGGGTTGGAGTCTCTTCGGGACTATTTGGGGATTGGCAATTCTTGGTATAACATTCAAACTTATATTTGGACCCAGGTACGACATTCTCTCCACCATATTTTATTTACTCATGGGCTGGGTGGTCATCATCGCAATCAAGCCCCTCCTGTCGGCGCTGCCTTTTGCAGGTCTGATGTGGTTGTTAGCCGGAGGCCTGGCTTATTCTTTAGGTGTGATTTTTTATGCCTGGGAAAAGTTGCCTTACAATCATGCCATCTGGCATGGATTTGTACTCACAGGGAGTCTCTTCCACTTCTTCGCTGTATTCTTCTATATTGCTTCAGCTGCCTGAGCCTGGAGCATTAACTCTCGGTTTTACCGAATTTCGTTTTACGCATCCCCACCAACTCGCACCGGTGCTGCTCGCAGCTTGCGCGCATGCTGTGTCGCTGCGCTCCAGCGCGACGCTCGTGACTGTCACGCATGATCACGGTCTGCTCCCCCGCTTCTCCCGGGTGGTGGATTTCCGCGAGTTTGGCGATGGGAACCAAGGTGACCAGCCATGACGGCCACGTTCTACATGGCCGCCCGCTATCTGGCCCATCATCGCTACAAGACCGCCATCTTGGTGATCGCGATCACCCTGATCTTTTTCATCCCGACCGGTTTGCGGGTTCTGGTGCGCCAAAGCCGGCAGCAGCTTACCGCGCTCGCGGCGGTGACGCCGCTACTGATCGGCGCGAAGGTGAGCCCGCTGGAAGTGACTCTCAATTCTCTCTATGCCCGGGCCGGGGTGCCGGAAGCCATGGAGTATGGCGAGGTGGCACGGGTGCCGCTGCTCATGCGATTCCCCGCCGCCCGGTGGGCGGGTGCGCGGGTCGAGGGGTTCGTGCAGCTGCTGGATGTCGTGCCGACGATCCTCGACTACCTGGGCATCCCGCTGGCGCGCTCGATGTCGGGCCGCAGCCTCATCGACAGGATCGAC
>CAZVSF010000268.1:0-4004 GCA_964630195.1 uncultured Lentisphaeria bacterium | reverse complement strand
TATTTATCAATGATACAGAGGTTGCCTCGGGAATCCTTCGTATTGATGGTCTGATCGATTTTCTAAACGTTGAAGTCCCGTCTGGACCTGTAAAAATTCGTGTGAACGCACTGGGAGCGGGGGATCAACAATATTCTTCTGAAAAATCAATCCATGTGCTGGGGACCACAGGACACATCGTGAGTAGCACGGGTGATATCTATCTGCCAGCCGATGGTCGGACCACTGAAAAATTTAAATTTGAACTTCAGGATGAATGGGGTTACCGCATAAATACGGTCAAGATCGTGACGGCCACTCTGAACGCTGGAACCATCATGGATCCAGATGCTGATGAAATTTCCGGGGGACATCAATTACGGGTCGTTGATGGATTTGTTGAAGTCACAATTCAGGCGCCTGATAACACCAGTGAAAGAGGTATCATTCAACTTGAGTCACAGGGTTATGTGGAAAATATCGCTGTAAATTACACCATACCCGAAGAGCCTTTGATGGTGGTCGGTGCGCTGAACGGAACTTTCTCAACTCTATACAAGGATCAGGATCCAGAGGACTTGCCGCATTTTGGCATTATTGATCGGAATAACACGACTCTCGGGGACAACGTTTTGCTGGGTGCACGAACCGCCTTCTATGCCAAGGGAAGCATTAAACCCGGTTTGAGATTAACAGCTTCTCTGGATACGGATCGAGGATATCTGGATCAGTTGTTTGTGGATGTAGATCCACAGGAACAATACCCCCTGTTTGGTGATGCCAGTACCATCTCTTTTGATGCCCAGAGCAGATCCAAATTCTTTGCTAAACTTGAGCAAAATGATGCTTTTGTTCTGTTGGGTGATTTTAATACCAATATGGCAGAAACTGAATTTACCGCATACAACCGTACTTTTAATGGTCTACTTGGATCCTATACCTATCAGGACCACGAGGTACAGGCCTTTGTAACGGCCACTGACAGATCAATGGAGCAGGAAGAGATCAGGGGAGAGGGCATAAGTGGCTTCTACTTCCTGAATCATGGGAGCCTCACACGTTTCTCAGAAAAGATCCGCATTGTGACCAAGGATCGATATCATCCTGAAACGATTCTTGAGACAAGACGATTGACTCGCTTTTTTGATTACGAGATCAACTATGTGGACGGAACCCTCATGTTCAAGCAGCCTGTGGCAGCGCTGGATGCAGCAGGGAACCCTATTTTTATCGTGATCGCCTACGAATATCAGGGAGCCAACTCACGCTCATGGATTGGCGGGTTCCGTCACAAGAGCAAATTAGGTCCTGATAAGAAGATATCAGTTGGCTCAACGTTTATCACTGAGGAACGAGCCAAGGCAAATTATATGCTATATGGTCTGGATGCCAATGTACCTATCAATGATATGATCAGTGTCTCTGCCGAATTGGGGCAATCTCGTACCCCCGATGAATTTGTTGACAGCGTAACCGTGGGAACTGCTTTCAGAACAGAAGTGATCGTTAAACCGCGGACAGATCTGTTCCTGAAGGGCTATCTTCGCTCTGTTGGCGATGATTTTACAAACGCATCACAGGTGGGAGCCATTTCTGAACGTGGTTCATTCAAGTATGGTTTGAATGCAAAATATAATTCCAGCAAATATGGTGTGATCACTTCAGAATATTATGATCAGACAGGAACAATGGGTACTGCGAATACAAACGATAGTCGTGTATTTAACATGCATGTCGAACGAAATCTAAAAGAGAATTCCATGCTCAAGTTGGGCTATGAGAATTCAATGAGAGAAAAGTTTGATACAGCAGACAGCTTACTGAGTTCAGATCATTCCAATCTGCTTCGAGCACAGTATACTGTACTTCTTCTGGAGCATATTCAGGCCGTTTTTGAACACGAACAAAATCTAAGTCTCAACAACAGGACCAAACCCACCAATTCCAGTGTTGGTCTCGTCTATCCCATTACTGAACAACTGGAAGTTTATTGGAAATACCGCTTTATTCAGGGAACAGGCGTCCACCGTCAAAGTGTTCTGGGTTTCCGCTCGAGCCTGGGTGAAAACACCGATATTGAAGGTAAATATGAGATCGGTGGTATCACTGGTGATCAGCGGAATAAAGCCACATTGGGTCTCAAAAACAAATGGTACCTTCGTGAAGATCTCGTCTTGAATGTGTCACTCGAGAATACAGCCACGGTGGACTCATTTGAGATCCCAACACCCACTCACCAGGCCATGGCACTTTCCTTTGAGTACCTCCCTGAGATGCCCTGGAAGAGCATTGGTAAATATGAAATTCGCGATGATGCGAATACACTCCAACGTGTCATTACCCTTGGTGGTGATATGCGTATTTTTGCTGGTTTTGGTGGCATTGTCAAGTTGGATCATTGGGAAAATCGCTATAAGATCGGCAACAAGGGCTCGCAAACCCGCGAAAATTACCAGGCTGGTCTGGCGTATCGACCAGAAGGGTCTGACCAGATAAATGCGCTGGCTAAATTAGCATATGTGTCGGACCGCAACAGTCAGATAGACATTCCCATACAGCAGGACCGCTATATCCTCTCAGCCCATTCTTATTGGCAGATCGATAGACAACTTGGATTGGCTTCACGCTTCGCGACCCGCTTTGTTCTGGACAACGATGCTGCTTTCGAGGGCAACTTCAGCACGCAAACATATTTCTTCCAATCGCGAGCTGAATATGCTTATACCAACGAAATAAGTGGAATCCTTGATGCTCGCTTCATCCATATGTCTCCCACATCTGAAAATGCATTTGGGCTTGCTGCTGAAGTTGATTATCTGGTCTATCAAAACATCCAGCTGGGTGTTGGATACATTTTAAAGAACTATTCCGATGCCGATTTTAGCTTTCTGGATTATCAGTACCATAATCTGTACTTTGCTCTACAC
The DNA here is from genome assembly GCA_964630195.1 of uncultured Lentisphaeria bacterium. Classification (GTDB taxonomy): domain Bacteria; phylum Fidelibacterota; class UBA8477; order UBA8477; family JABMPR01; genus JABMPR01. Next base: position 1,098 of record CAZVSF010000268.1, on the reverse strand, counting down.
GCCAAGTTTTCAGAGGATATCTTTAACTGGCGCTAATCGCAGTATCCTACTTCCCGTTTGGGATCACGGAAATGTGATCCTTTAAGCGGTTGATTTGATCTTTGGTTCGATTTTATAAAAAAATATCTATCTTCCTGCATGCCTGGTCATCTCCATATTGGTACCTGTAGTTGGAAATATCCTTCCTGGGAGGGGCTGGTTTATGACAGTAGCAAACCAGAGAATTTTCTTCAGGAATATGCCAGAAAATATAAATCGGTTGAAGTGGATCAATGGTTCTGGTCACTTTTTGGTGTTGAGAAGGTTGTGCTACCCAAAGCGAAAGTGGTGCAGGAATATTATGACGCTGTACCTGAGGACTTTCGCTTTGTCATCAAGGCACCAAACAGTCTGAGCCTGACCCATTTGTACAAGCAATACAGCGCGGGGCAGCTGGTTGAAAATCCACATTTTCTTTTGCCAGATCTTTATCACACATTTATCCAGTCCTTAACAGGACTACACGACAGGATAGGTGCGATTAGCTTGCAATTTGAATACTTGAATAAGATCAAAATGCCATCCCCAGCTTTATTCTTAGAAAAGTTTGTGGGTTTCCTTGAAGCGATTGACAGTTCATTTCCATTGTGCATTGAAATCAGAAACCCTAACTTTCTAAATTCGAACTACTTCAAGACCCTCTCTGAGCATGGTGTGGGTCACACTTTTTGTCAGGGATATTACATGCCAGATATTCAGGGAGTATATGAGCAGCATGCCCACCAGCTGAGTGGCACTTCTATCATTCGATTACTTGGCCCAGATCGCAAAGGGATTGAGGAAGCCAGCGGAAAGTCATGGCATAAGATCGTCGCTCCCAAAGATGACGAAATACCTGGTATTGCACGCCTTGTTAAAAAAATGGTCGATCAGGCCGGGATGGATATCTACCTGAACGTGAATAATCATTATGAGGGATCTGCTCCAGTTACTATAGAAAAACTGATCCAATATCTATAATATTATAGAATTACAGAAGTTCCCCCGAAATTTGAGTTAAAAAGTCACTACTGTCCGGTTAAAAAATGGCAAGCTGAGGTGTGTCCCCCCTTGCCCTCT
>CAZVSF010000267.1:0-4027 GCA_964630195.1 uncultured Lentisphaeria bacterium | reverse complement strand
GGCTGAAGCCTGGTGTTATTGAGATACTTTTATAACTATAGATTTCTGTTTGGTTGCTATTACCCATTACCTGATGAAACTGTGGATGATCAGGACTGTCAAAAAAGAAGAATCTGATTCATCGGTCTCGGGTGACCTGATCTTAACCTTTTGTGATTGAAAATAAGTCTTGAGAATGGATTTTACACAAATCTGTGAAAATCTGTGTCTATCTGTGTGTATCTGTGGCTAAAATAAAAAAGGCCATCTCAGATTATGAGACAGCCTCTTTTACATTATGACCCTTAGAGGGGTATTTATTTATAGTAGGCCTTTAGATAATCCTGAACCATACGTGTCCCAGTGAACTGAACACCCGTTTTAATGGATTCCCGAATTAAACTCAACCATTTTTCCTGATCATTGTAATACGTTGGAATAACCTGTTCTTCCAACAATCGATAAAGCTGATCCGCATCAGCAGCGTCATTGGCTTTTGTCGCGTCGCCAATGGCCCATCCGTTCACACCATCCTGACAGCCTTCAGCCCACCAGCCATCAAGAATTGAAAGATTGGGTACACCATTCAGGGTGGCTTTCATCCCTGAGGTTCCGGAAGCCTCATTGGGACGCAATGGTGTGTTTAGCCACACATCTACGCCAGCTGTGATCAGATTCCCCAGCCACATATTGTAGTTTTCCAGGAATACAATTTTTACATCACCCAATAACTCCTTGGCCTGGAGTACAATGTCCCGAAGGATTTCTTTGCCATGATCGTCCCTGGGGTGGGCCTTACCTGCGAAGATAATTTGCACCTTTCCCTTGGCTATTTTTATCAATCTTTCCTTGTCATGAAAGATGAGCCTGGCCCGCTTATACTCTGCTGCCCTTCTGGCAAAACCAATGGTGAGTCTTTTCTCGGAAAGGGCCCGTTGTGTCTGTGAGTTCGCGTAGTCGAGAAGAAATTTCTTTTGTCCACGTCTCGCAAATAGCAGTTCTTCATCGGGGACAGAATCAATCTCGAGCAGTCGTGTGGGATCCTGCCGCCATCCCGGTAAATTCCTGTCAAATACTTCCCTGAAGATTTTTCCCACCCAAAACCTGTGAAAAACACCATTGGTGACATGTCCAATCTTGAAATTGGGAAATTGGCTGCGAGCGACTTCTCCGTGCAGGTCTGAGACACCATTGGCACTGCGACTGAAATAAAGTCCCAGTTCTGTCATATGTACCCGGCTATTCAAAACCATGGAGGGTAACTTCAAGTTTGCGGGAAGGAGATCACCAATCAATCTGGTCACTCGCTCGGCTGCAAAATGATCATGACCGGCTGGTACGGGAGTGTGGGTTGTAAAGTGACAGCGCTTCCTGACTTCCTCTTCATCGCCCTTAAACTCTTTCAGCAGTTCAAGTGTGAGGAAGGAACAATGCCCTTCATTCATATGGTAGGTCGAAAAATCCTTATATCCCAAATTTCGTAGTGCTCGGATACCTGCAAATCCAAGGACAGCCTCCTGCAGCACCCGATGATCCTTGCCACCTGAATATAGCCTGAGAGTGATGCTCCGATCTTCTTCTTCATTTTCATCTACATCTGTGTCAAGGAGCAGGATGTCGATGGAGGTACCATTGATTCCCTGAAATGTGTATTTCCAGACCTGAACATGAACCTCTCGACCTCTCAGGGGCAATGTGATACTGCAATCCAGCTTTTCAAGAAGTGGATCAGGTTCAAATCTTGGATAATTTTCGGTTTGATTCCCGTCCTCATCCATTCTTTGTTTGAAGTAGCCTTCTTTATACATGAGTGTAACAGCAACCATGTTTACATCCAGATCCGCGGCGGCTTTGATATGATCTCCAGCCAGGATTCCAAGTCCCCCACTATAGGTGTGCAGACTTGGAGAAATTCCGATTTCTGCACTGAAATAAGCAACAGTGGCTTGAGTTTTTGACATTAATACCTCTAGTTTATTTAATTTTATTTATACTCAGCAATATCTCTAATGCAAGAGATCTGCCGGGGTTAAGATCTAGTTTCCAATGTGGCATTAAAGCGGAGGCTTGATATACCCGCTCAAATCCAGCTTCTGACATGGAGATGGTTTCGATGGGAGATCGCCACAGTTGGCAAACCTCTGAAAATTCCATGCTAATTTTAAAATTGTCCCATTCATTCAACAGACTGATATCTTTTACCTTTGAATCATCTCCATGTGAATTGAGTGGTCCTGCATTTTTGCCATTCACAGAATAGTATCGATCGTGGCTATTACCTCCCAGGAGACCAAAATTCATTTCCAGTCCATACAATTGTTGCATGGGTACATCCCCTTGATTCTCGATAGTAACTTTTATCAATATGCTATTGTGATGAAGCTCTAATTTTTTTTCAATGCTAAGTGCTGAATCCCCAACAACACCTATGCTGTGGATCTCGACACCAGCCTCACTTTGCTGGGTCTCATGCGATTGTGCGATGAAATTTTCAGACAGGGTTCCGCGATAGTGGAAGTCTTGAGTTTGAGTCTGATCAAATATATGATCAATGAGTCCATTCCGGCGATACGTATCGACAAATAATTTGTCTTGAAGCCCTTCCTCCTTGGTCAATACAATATCGTGGATGGACCCATTGGCATCCTGGTTATCGCTGGCAAGTGCCAGTTTCTCATGATAATGTTCTGAATAGCGTTGGAGGTAATTTGTCACGTTAAAATAGGATGGAAGCCAGTCTATTTCACGAATTTGACCTTTGTCAGCACTAATGAAAATTTGAATATTATCTGAACGAAGTCGATATTCCTTAACCCCGTCACTATCCAGGTCTGCAAGCCCCGGCAAAGTACCTCCCGAGGCCAGGAACTTTTCCTCAGCTTTTAATAAATGTTCGAATATTGCGTGACGGAGATGAGGTAGGTAGAGTCCACCAAACACACCGTGCCAATAGGCACAATTACATTGAGCGCGATAAAGATCGTCTCTCAAACTGTCTGGAATACCACTCTTGTTGGTGAGTTGCTCAAGATTCAGCGACAAAAACTGCACTCTTTTTTGCATCCAGTTGGATTCTGGATATTTTGTAAAAAAGTTTCTCCACATGCCCCCCTTGACAAAGGGCCGTCCAGCTTCTCCCATACCCTGATTTTCAAGATCATGGATAAAATGGTCCATTTGCCTACCCAGGGCTGTGGGCAGGGTCCACTGAGACATTTCAAAGTAGGAGGAGGTCGGTATATAGACCAGATCTTTGGGCGTGTGGTTTGAATGATATTGTTTGAACGTGGTCGTGGTAAGCCAATCAGAATTTTCGCTTAAGAGGGTGAAGAATTTTTCCAGCCACTTTTGCTCATAGACCGTGTTCCAGGTGCCAGGCCAAATCCCAAACTTTTCACCATCATCAGCCATGACGATCAGGCTATCACCTTCTTCAGCGGCGTAACTTTTTAAGATATCAATAGCAACCTGCGGATCTTCAAATGGCATAGCATAACGCATTTTCTGGCTAATAGGAAAGACGCTTAGAACCTTGCCTTCATGTTCTGTGAAATAGTATCCATTCAGATTGTCAGGATCTGCACCGGTGGTCAGGAAATGATAATCGTCTAACACCATGTATTCGATGCCGGCCTCGTGTATGCTTTGCGCAAGGTGCGGCTCCCAGACGCGTTCGGTAAGCCAATTCCCCTTGATCTCATAGTTAAGCCGCTGTTGAGCCCAATCATTCATCTTCTTGATCTGGCCGATCTGATCAGCTTTGGGAATCATGGCCATGATGGGTTCATAAAACCCGCCACCGATGACCTCAATATTTCCTCGCTCTACCAACTTTTTGAAAAGATCCAAAACTTCAGGCCGATTCCCCTCCAGCCATTCAATGAGGGATCCGCTAAAATGGAAGGCCATACTAATGTCAGGAAATTTCTCGAGGACCTGGAGAAAAGGGAGATATGAGTGATCACATGCATCGTGAAATACATGGTCAAAATTGCCAACAGGTTGGTGGTTATGAATTCCAAAAATAAATTGGACTTTTTTCATCCTC
>CAZVSF010000266.1:0-4038 GCA_964630195.1 uncultured Lentisphaeria bacterium | reverse complement strand
ATTCCTCGATCATTAATCAATTTTCTTAACTCCGGATTCAATACAGCTTCCAGCTCGCCCTGGCGATGACGACTCATCTCTTTCAGACCAAAGGTGTTCAAATCCTGCATGGCTTGCATTTCGGGTTGATCCAACCCTACATGCACGACCTGAAGATTGAGACCCTCTCCCATTCTACCAACATGGGCCAACAGGCTATCACTCTTGGTGCCGATCTCAGCAGCATAGGTAATGTTTGAATAGATCTCATTGAAATATCCTGACATGGCCAATCCGTATTCGGCGGCCAGGCCTTCAACCATTTTTCTGAGTTCAAGGGTCTGGACTGCAGCACCCATATGATAGTCGACGTAGTCAATCTTTAATCCAGAGGCCATGGCGCGCACTATCTGCGCATGCAATTCTTGTTCAATTTCTCCAATATCGGGATTATTGGTAAATAGTTTGGTTCTGGAAGGAAAAAAGGTGCCATTTGTATCTGCCAGACTCGGGACCGCTTCAGCTCCCAGTATGGGTCCCCAGCGATACCCGTCCCATTCTGAATTCAGAGTGAGGTGGATGCCGACACTTACCTGATCGTAATTTTTCAGGATTTCAACTGCCTCCTCATACCAGGGGCAGGCAAACATGACGGATGTGGAAAATGGCAACCCCGTTTTGGCAACCTGTTCAATGGCCATATTCACCGAATGACACATCCCCATATCATCCAGACGAATGAGATAGCGGATATTTTCCTTCTGAGCTGAACATGTGAGGATGCTAAGTACAGCAATAACTTGTACAATTCTATTTAACATGATAGCCTCTTTTTGAAGTGTGTCAAGATAAGCATCATCCCCCTAGGCAGTAAGTAATTATCAATTGCCTGTGTAACTGTCAGTCAAGATTCAGAATGAAGTGTATTAAAATGATAATATCTCAACCTGATTTTATTATAGTATTAATAGTACATGCGACCATTTGGAAAATGTCAGGACAATCAAGCTACCGGAAGAGATGGCTCTGAATAAGGACTCTAGCTATAGGCATGTCGAGACATCTCCTATATTTTTCCACTGGCTTATAATTTGCCCGCACTAAATGGGGAGATACCCAATTAGGGTAACCACAATACATTTAATTGAGCTAACATTCTGTACAGGGATTTAAAAATGAAAAACATTTTAATATCTGGACTCATCCTGCTTCTGTCACTTTCAGGTTTGAACGCCAACGATCTGGATCCAAAGGTTGAAAAGAAAATTGACGTAATACTTGCCCAAATGACGCTTGAAGAAAAAGCCAATATGTTGGGTGGAGATACCACCGATTTTGACAGCAAACCGCTTCCACGTCTTGGGATACCTGCCTTACGCATGTCCGATGGACCCAATGGTGTACGCGGGGGCAAATCAACAGCCTTTCCTGTGGGTGTTTGCATGGCAGCAAGCTGGGATACAACCTTGATATACGAATTGGGAATCGCTCTCGCTCGGGAGACCAAAGCCCATGGCCGAAATGTTCTTTTAGGACCCTGTGTTAACATTCATCGCGATCCACACGCAGGTCGCAACTTTGAAAGCTATGGTGAAGATCCCTATCTGGCTGCCAGGATGGCAGTAAACTGGGTCAGAGGATTGCAAAGTGAAAATGTGATGGCAACTACGAAACATTTTGCGGTGAACAATCAGGAATATGAACGCAATAGCATGGACTCAAAAGTAGATGAACGTGTCTTGCGTGAAATTTACTTCCCAGCCTTTAAAGCAGCGGTGCAGCAGGGCAACACGATGGCAATCATGTCCTCCTACAATAGAGTGAATGGTCAGTACGCCAGCTCCAACACGTGGCTATTGAGGGACATTCTAAAAGAAGAATGGGGATTTCAGGGTTTTGTTATGTCTGACTGGGGAGCAGTTCATAGTGTCGTGCCTACTTTGTACGCCGGACTTGATCTCGAAATGCCCAATGGACACTACCTGAATACGGAGAACGTGGTGCAGGCCATACAGGAAGGTCGCATGAAAGAATCCAAAGTGGATGATAAGGTTAGACGCATGCTCCGCAGCATGTTTGCCATGGGTCTCTTTGAGCATGAAGTCCCCCCTGGTTCAGCCACTCATACTCCCGAACATTTGGACCTGGCTAGACGTGTGGCCGAAGCAGGAATCGTCTTGCTGAAAAATGAAAATGATATTCTACCTCTGAAAGCGGAAAAATTTAAAACGCTGGCGGTGCTTGGACCAAATGCTGCCGTTCTGAGAACGGGTGGGGGTGGTAGTTCCAGGGTTCCTCCCATTGAGGCAATTAGCCCCTTTAAAGCATTAAAAGCTGCTGCCCCTGCACTGGATATCAAATACTCACCTGGAATGTTTGTCCCTGGTGATATGCAGGTCATTGGCTCAGACTTCCTTCGCGACAATAACGGACAACCCGGTCTGTCTGGCGCCTATTTCAATAATGCCGAGTTCACTGGCAAGCCGGTTAAGATTCAAACTGATTCAGAAATCAATTTTAACTGGGGTCAAGAAGGACCCACCGGGCTGGGGAGAGATAATTTCTCCGTTTCCTGGAGCGGTAAATTGACCGCAAGAGAATCAGGCACATATTATTTGGCTACTGAAAGCGATGATGGTTCAAGAGTATTCATCAATGATGAACTTATTGTCGATAATTGGGGTGACCACGCACCAACGACCCAAATTGGCATGATAGAACTTCTGGCTGAAAAACCTGTCGATATCAAGATTGTGGTTTATGAGCATGGTGGGGGTGCCAGCATTAAATTGATGTGGCAAAAATTAAAGGATTCACCCCTGGAAACAGCGGTTGACCTGGCAAAAAATGCTCATGCGGCAATTCTTTTCATGGGTTTTTCAGATCGGGATGAGACAGAGGGCCGGGATCGAATATCAAATGCACTGCCTGAAGAGCAACTTCGACTCATTGACGAGGTCTGTGCTGTAAATGATCATATCGTACTGGTGCTGAATAGTGGTGCAGCCATTGATATGAATGGCTGGGAACCTAAGGCTGATGCTATCATTGAGTCCTGGTATCCAGGTGAACAAGGTGGTGTCGCCCTGGCCAACATCCTGCTCGGTAAGGTGAATCCCTCGGGAAAACTTATCACCAGTTTTTTCAAAAGAGAAAGCGATACACCCACATATAAAAACTATCCTGGTCAAGACGATGAGCTGAATTATGAAGAAGGTTTATTCGTGGGGTATCGTCATTATGATAAGTATGATATCGATCCCCTCTTTGCCTTTGGTCATGGGCTGAGCTACACAAATTTTGAGTATTCTGACCTGGAACTATCAGCAGGTAGAATTAAGAGCGGGGAATCTTTAGAGGTCACTTTAAAGGTTACAAACACTGGCTCTATACCCGGTGCTGAGGTGGTTCAACTCTACCTGAATGATGCTAAATCCCGTATTGTCAGACCTGAAAAGGAATTGAAAGGTTTCTCCAAGGTTTATCTTGAGCCCGGTGCATCAAAAGAGGTTACCATGATAGTCAAACCAGAGGACCTCATGTTTTGGGACTATGCCAGCAGGGCTTGGAAGGCAGAAACAGGGAAATTCAATGTCCTTGTCGGAGCATCCTCCCGGGATATCCGGCTTCAAAAAGCGTTTAAATTGAAATAGGATCTCAGCATTATTCCAATGAATATTTCAAAGATCAGCAGCATGCTCCTGGCTGTTCTGCTCCTCATTGCGAGTTGTGAGGAAACCCCACCCAGAGCAGTTCCCCCTGAGGACCAGGATACTACCATCACTTTTATTAAAAGTGCCAAGCGGGGTCTCTCATTTGATCTCAGAGATGCAGCTGACCTGGATACATTGAAAAGTGGCGTCTCCTGGTGGTATAACTGGTATTTCAAGACTGACGCTCCTGAAGGATATTACCAAGACTATGACATGGAATTCATCCCCATGCTGTGGGGCAGTAATCCCTCAAGTTCAGATCTTGATCAAGCCAGGACTTTTATCCTGGATCATCCTGAAATTGAATATTTGCTGGTCATGAATGAGCCCAATCTGGTGGATCAGG
>CAZVSF010000265.1:0-4038 GCA_964630195.1 uncultured Lentisphaeria bacterium | reverse complement strand
GTCAAAAGTATACCCGGCGCAGTTTGAAAAACGTAGACAATACTGCTTGAAATGAATGATTTGAAGGCTGGATCTGGATGTTTTAAATGACAGCAAAAAAAAGGAGTAGCGCGCTGAATATGGCAGCTGAAAGTGCTAGCTCCAGTAGCGAATCCTTTGTTTGGATTGGATCCTCCACAATCTCCTGAACATTTCGGGATCCGGGCAGGTGAAAGTCCAGGTCAAAAGTGATCTCCGTGGCGACCGGGTGACCATCTACCCGCCCTGGGATCCATTGGCTTAACTCCACGGCGAGGATCGCTGCATCAAACAACAGTCTAGGTCCCAATATTGTACGAATTTCCTCTGCCTTTCCATCCAGATTGATAGTGCATTCTATGCTCACGCTGCCTTCCAATCCAAGGACCAGCGCAGTATCGGGATATGATATATTTTTTTGAATAGCCGCAAAACCTCCCCAGGGTATGGGTGGTTTCATATCCACCAGAGGGCCGCGGTGTCGATACCCATATTCACCTGGACCGAGTGCGTCGGGCGAAGGTCCCTGTGCCAGGATAAATGAAAAAGTTAAGCATCCAATGATGATGATTGCTGATAGTCCCCTCACACACGCCATCCTTCCCTAATGATTGGCTCAATGTGAACTTCGAACAAATGAAATCCAAGTCGAAACTCAAGCAGGGTCCCTTTCAGCGCTAACCAGCGATTTCATATGAATCCTCCCGGGCATGCCCGGGGTCCCTACCGCATATTGCGGGGTCCCATCCATGATCCGCCTCGACACTAGGGTAACATCGCGCCAAAGCAAGATATTGCATACATCCACGGGTAAACCCGTGGTTCTGTCCACGACCCTACACTGTAGACTTGCGGAGGCGGATAAATTGATCACCTGACAACTTGCTCTATGAAAAAGCGAATGAGAAGTTGATATTCTCGAGATGAACCTGAGACCAATATATATCTGCATCCTACTTCTGATGTCAATGTCCATCTCCAGTTTTGCTCAGCAGAGTATCCACGGATTCATCAGGGAAAATGATACTGGCGAACCTCTGCCCTATGCAAATGTGATACTTCCGGATATAAACCGTGGATCCACTTCCAATGTGGAAGGCTATTTTGTGGTGAGTGACCTTCCAGTCGGATCACACAGGCTGGTCGTGTCTATCATCGGGTATACCAAATATGAAGAAACTATTGAATTGCCCACTGATATGAACTTGCGCCTCGATATCAGATTGGATCAGGCAATTCTGGAAGGTCAATCTATCGAGGTCAGCGCAGAACGGGAGAAATTCAAAGAGCTCGTGAGTACCAGTACGGTAACCCTGGATAGACGCGCCATCGAGGTTGCCCCATCATTTGTCGAAGCAGATGTGTTTCGCGCTTTGCAATTACTGCCAGGCGTCCAATCCCTGAATGATTTTTCCTCCGCACTCTATGTACGAGGGTCCACCCCGGACCAAAACCTTATCATGCTGGATGGCATCACTGTTTATAATCCCATGCATCTTGGTGGAATTTTCTCAACCTTCAATACGGATGCCATCAAAGAGGCTGATTTCCATGCGGGCGGATTCCCGGCTCAGTATGGGGGTCGTCTGGGCTCCATACTAAATATTGTCAATCGTGAAGGTAATACAGAGGAGCTCACCGGTAGTGCAAATATTTCCCTTATCTCAAGCAAGGCATTGATAGAAGGTCCCCTGCCCACTTTTGGCTCAGATTTGCTTAAGGGCTCGTGGATGATCGCGGGTCGTAGAACCTACTTTGATATTATTGCCAATAATGCCTGGAAATACCTGATTTTGCCAAATCTGAAAGACATCGATTCAGAAAATCCACCTGAAGAGATCATCCCCTACTATTTCTATGATTTCCAGGGAAAGGTTAACCTTGATATCGGTAGTGATCATCGATTGACCTGGAGCTCGTTTTATGGAGATGACGTCCTGAATTGGAAATATCAATCAGAATATTCATCCGATGATTGGCGCTACGATGGATTTGAGACAGATGATAATTACTATTATGAGGGTAGCGATAGTTCTGTCTTTGATTGGCGCTGGGGAAATTTTACCAATAGTCTTAGTTGGCGCTGGATCGTTTCACCAAAATTGATCGCCCGGACCTTTGTTGCCAACAGTCGTTTCCGCTTTGCCGTTGATTTTGACTACGCCGATGAAAATTATACCCGTAGCGATCTGGATACATCGAACTCTCGATCTGCCTTCGGTTTTGATCTATTCGACCGTATTAACGATAACAGTGTTGAATCGAATCTTACCTGGCTGGCAAATGATGCCCACAATGTCCTGGCTGGTTTCCAGCATAAAGAGGTCCATTTTCAATTAGGGATGATACTTGCAGCACAAAATACATACGATGGTACGACTGAAATATTCAGGGATACCATCATGTGGATGGAATCCAAACCTGTAGAGACAGCTTTGTACATCCAGGATCAATGGGAAATCAACCCACTTTTATCCTTGCAATCGGGATTAAGAATAGCCAATTATTCACTACACGATACGAGTTATTTTGAACCACGACTGGGTATCAAATACTTTCTTTCTGAAAAGATCTCACTAAAAGCTTCCGCAGGTAGATATCATCAATTTTTGACTGTGGCCAATCCTCCAGATGAGAATTTAAGGTTTCTTGATATCTGGTTTGGGATCCCGGAAGATCGTCCAGCCCCTCGTTCTGATCACTATATCTTTGGTCTCGAATATTTAAGCGATTCAGACATTCTCGTCAGGACAGAAACCTATTACAAATCCTTCGACAATCTTCTGACTTTAAAACCGACCGACCTCATTGCAGTAAATGAAGAAGGTCAGGTGAGAATAGATCCCTTCAATGAGTTCTGGAAAACAGATGCCTATGCCCAGGGACTTGAAGTGCTGGTTAAAAAGCTCTCTGGAAAGGTTCGAGGCTGGGCAGGCTACACCTTTGCTCAAACAAAACGAAAATATCCCGGCCAGGACTGGTATTTTCCCAAATATGACAGGATTCATACGCTCAATGTTGTGGCTGATTGGGCTTTGAATGAGGCACTTCATTTCAGCACGGCAATTACATACTCAAGTGGGAACCCCTACACAGCGGTTATTGGCAGAAGTGAAGTTTGGTCTGACAATTCAAGGGATTTGAGCAATTACTGGTGGGAACGTGAGAGCTTTCTTTATGGTGAAAAGCATGGCACTCGGTATCCTGGCTACTTCCGATGGGACGTCAGCTTTAAAAAGCGGAAGCCATTCCTGAATGGAACCCGGGAATGGTATTTTCAGATCTTAAATGTTACCAATCATCTGAATGTTTTTACTTATGTTTATCGAAATCATGAAGAATTCAACAGGGAAACATTTAATTTCGAGAATAAAGGGGTCCAGAGAGCGGGTGTTCCCATGTTTCCTTTTTTTCCAACCTTTGGTATTAAATTTGAGTTTTAAGATGAAATTTGCATTCGCTAAAGCTGCCCTGATCCTCTCCCTTTTCATACTGGCTTCTTGTGGAAATTGGGGGTGGGAAGCAATCGATACAGACAATGAAGAATCTCTGAATATCTTCGGTCTTATCAGTCTTGATGATTCAGTATCCAGTTTTGTTATCGTTCATAAAACGCTGGATACTGCAGGACCAGATGAAGAGATCATCGGTTATGATACTGTTTTCTATGATACCTGGGAATGGTTCAATGAATCCACTGGTATGGTTGAAAGCGACACCTTCTGGTACGATCCGCCCTATATCCGAGCCCTTACAGAATCTTTATATATTGTAAAAGATGCGGTGGTAACCATCTCTGATGGCTTTCAGACCTTTGTATTCACTAGAAGTCCGCAGGTTATGCTGGAGAACAGTAGAGATTTTTATTACGATTCCTTTCTTAGTGATCCTGGCATTTATTTGAATACGGATAGCACTTTTACACCCCGTCCTGAAACAGAGTACACCTTGATGGTCAGTACACCCTCAGGTCATTACGCAGAGGGATCTTTGATGACTCCGGCTATTCCCAGGATACGA
>CAZVSF010000264.1:0-4042 GCA_964630195.1 uncultured Lentisphaeria bacterium | reverse complement strand
AGTTAGTATTCAGAGAACTAAACAGGCTAATATTCAACTGCTGGAAACACATCAAGACCAAGAAACTAGGGCAGATTTACGATTTTCAAGCACGTATGCAATTCCAGTACTCCTTGGGGAATACTCCGACATCACAAGCGTATTTACACAGACACAGTTTGATTCTGTTTTGTTAGGAGATAATACAGCAGGATCCATGATAGACTATTACCTCGAGATCTCCTACAATCAGTTTGAAATCTCGGGTACGGTTTCCAACTGGGAGTCTCTTCCGGATGATCAGGCATTTTACGTAGGTTCAGACTATGGTATGGATGGTGGAGCAGCGAGGTTGTGTTATGATTTGGCAGCCCTCCATGATGGAAGCATGGATTTTTCTCAATTTGATAATGATGGCCCTGATGGTACGCCCAATTCCGGGGATGATGATGGCTACGTTGATATGCTAGTTGTTGTACATACTGGCGCAGGCGCAGAGACAGGTGATAGTGATAATATTTGGTCACATCGTTGGTCTATTAACGCTGCAAACTATTTCCATCCGACTATAATGCCCTTTGAGGAGTACTCCACAGATGATGTTTCAGCCAATGGTGGATTCATTAAAATAAGTGACTATATCATTCAACCTGAGCAATACGGAACTGGCCTGCCATCGGATCCAATCATCTCCATCGGCGTGTTCTGTCATGAATTCGGGCATGCTCTCGGTCTACCAGATTTATACGATACTGATGATTCGTCATCCGGAATTGGCTATTGGGGACTAATGGCCGCGGGGTCATATGGAGGTGATGGTAGCCATACAAACAAGCCCAGCCATATGTGTGCCTGGTCAAAAGAGTATCTTGGATGGTTGGTTCCAACACCCATTAGCTCCGATATCATTTCACAAGAAATTCAAGCAATTGAATTCAACGATGAAGCATATAAAGTGCAAATTGAGGAAGGTGAATATTTCCTCATCGAGAACCGACAGCAAACAGGTTTTGATCAGTACTTAATTGGAGCGGGCCTATGCGTGTGGCACATTGACAATAATGTTGAAACTGCTAACAACGAAGAAAATCACAAGCTGGTTGATTTAGAAGCTGCAGATGGGCAAACCCAACTCGATGACAATCTTAACAGGGGAGATGATGGTGATTTGTATCCTGGATCGACAGAAAATCGAGAATTTGGGCCACTGACGATACCAAACTCAAATGCCTACAGTGGTAGCCAAACGAACATTTCATTAACAAACATAAGTGATTCTTCCCCCGTAATGACAGCTGATTTCTTTGTACCCGATGAGATCGGTTCCGGGTATTTCTCCAACATTACCTCAATACAACGGTCTGATGGTAGCGGTATTGTCGATATCCACTTCAATCTGACCGGAAGCGCACAATATTACCAGGTGTCAGCAGAGTTGAGTTTGGATGGAGGGGAAACATACCAGCAAATTCAAGCTCTGGACGGTGACGTTGGATTTGGTGTGTCTCCTGGTGGAAATAGACATATTAGATGGAATATGGGGCTTGAACTCAATGAAGTGTACGAAACCGATTCCAAGGTGAAACTAACTGCCATTGAATCAGCCGTAGCACCAAATACCATTACATGGGTTGAAGTTCCTGGAGGTCCCTATACCTATGGACAGTCTGATGAACTTAGAGATGATATAGAATATGATATGCTTGTATCCAAATATGAGATTACAGTGCAACAATACGCTGAATATTTACAACATGCTCTCGAAGAAAATCTTATAACAGTTGATGATAATGAGTATGTGAATGGATATTTCGATGGGAGCTTTGATTTGGGTGTTGTAGATGGTTACTATAATTATTTCAGGTTTTCTTCCAGCATTGCGAATAGGATAGAATACATCGATGGCAATGTCATCGTCCACCCCGAATATGCGTATCATCCAATCACATATGTATCCTGGTTTGGTGCAATGTCATTTGCTGAATATTACGGTTTTGATATCCCGAATGAATATGAATGGGAGAAAGCTGCTCGGGGTAATACTGGATTTGATTATCCGTGGGGTGACAATGTATCTAGATATCATGCGAATTATTGGACGAGCAATGATCCGTTCGAATATGGTACAACACCAGTAGGCTATTATGATGGTACAAACTATGATGGTTTTCAAACTATAGATAGTCCGAGCTGCTATGGCGCGTACGATATGGCCGGGAATGTATTCGAGTGGACCACCAGTACGCGCGGTTTTGGGACGGTAATCCGAGGGGGCGATTGGGGCTCATGTATGGAATGCATTAAATCATGGGATTACTACGCATATGGCCCCGCAGCACTATACAACAACGGTGGGTTCAGATGCATAATACGAGACCAATAGCTTCAGATACATCAAATTGTATTGTTTTTAAACAAATATTGGGGAAAATAATGAGATTACCCATTTTGCTTATGATAATCTGCGCCAGTCTATTCGGCCAAGAATTCTTTTCAAGCGAATCCAACCTGTTCACTATCGATACTAAAGATCCAGTCGTAACCCTCACTAGCCCAAATGGTGGTGAAAACTATCAGGGTACGGATGAAATTGCCGTCACTTGGCAAGCTACAGATGATGGCATGGATCAAAGCCCCATCTCGATCTATGGCAATGTAAGTGATGGTGAGTTTGGACTGCTGGAATCAGACCTACCCAATAATGGCGCTGGAATGGCATCATTACCATATGCCCAATCCACCCATGGGCGTATTAGGGTAGTTGCCAGAGATGCATTTGGTAATACAGGCTCTGATGAATCAGATAGCTATTTCTCTTTCTCAAGAATTGGTGGATCTGCTTTCAGTGTATTTGTTACACCTCAATATGATGGAAATCAACACCCCGATATTGTGGGTCAATTTATCTCAGGGATTGATGCTATAAATAAATTTACTGCAACAATTAATACACCACCAGGTATTAGGAGCATCTCCCATGTTGATTTTATTCTGGATGGAGTTACTACATCTGATAATAACTCCGCTGACGGTTGGAGTGCAGATCTGAATATGGGTTCATTGACAAATGATGCGACTCTCACGGTTCAGGCATTTGATGTAGACGGTTTTGCTTCTGAGATAAAAGCCATGACGATAGATATGGTGCCTTTACCATTATGGATCACAGATCTGGGTTATGAATACCTTCCTGAATTCTCATATGGTGATTATCTCATCGGGATTACTTTCCCATCCGAAGATGCCTTCAATTTTGAATCCTCAATACCTGAAGATGTCATGCTCATGGGGGGGTTGCAGAATAATCTAGATGCCCATCTCAACCTGCAATTTGGTGCAAATATTAACGGTAATGCCGTTGTCGGGGGAGGTGGAGATATGAGCGGCAATATTATGTCTACAGATAACTACGAACCCAACCTGAATGGTGAGATAGAGATTCTGGCGACCCTGAATAATGATTGGTCATTGCAACAGGTTAATGCTTCAGGAAATGCTGCTGTTGGTTTCCCAATTCCTGAAGTGGGAACATCCTGGACGGTCTACCCCTATGGTGTACCCATCACTATTAGTCTCGATCTTGGCGGTGAAATTAATGCCAGTGTCGACATGTCTGCAGTGGTGAACCAATCTCTTGAATTCTTAGAGGGGACTCGGATCACACCAGGGTTGGAAGTAGCCATCGATGCCACTGCCACCATCTCTCTGCTTGGGGCTGCAGAAGTCGCAATGATCTCCCATCCGACTGCTGTAATTCAAATTACTATCTACTATACAACCGCTGATGGATCAAGTCATACATGGAATGGTAGTTTTGTTGTTCCCTATGAGTTGGTAGGTTCTCTTGGTTGGGGATTATTCAGTGGAGTTATTTATGAGGATAAATTACCTGCAAACCAAGACGCTTGGATCTTCGGAGATCCAAACCTCACTCGAGCTCGCATGAATACATTGCTATCTCGTAGAGAGCTCATAATGAATAGTATTCCTGATGTTCTGCCTTCACCCTCATTAGCCATGAACAAAAGTGGGCAGGGGATGTTAGTATATATGAAGGATATCG
>CAZVSF010000263.1:1452-4065 GCA_964630195.1 uncultured Lentisphaeria bacterium | reverse complement strand
GTCTACTTTCTACTTTTCTACCCTATTGAGTTACGCGTTTGGGAGCCCTGGCTGGCAAGCGCCCAAAACACCTCACACCTACCGCTTGAAAAGGGTGTAGATATGGAAAGCGTCTTTGAGAAATTCCGGGAGGTCGTCTGGCTTGACCTTTTTGGACGCCCTGAAAAAGACCAGGCGATTACCACCAGCTTCCGTGCTGAGACCCGGTCGCTGCTCATAATATTCCAGAATATCTGGAGTAAAAACCTCCCTGACAGCATCCTCATCTGAAGAGCGCAGCAAATATTTCTCTGAAAATATGGGGTGACTGTCGAAGTCAATATCCTGAAAACCAAACTTTTTACCAATACTGTGAAAGACGTTCTGGGGTTTCAGACTAAAGGGCGGTGCATCCAGGATGTCGGATTCCAGCAAAGCGACCGTCTGATTATGCGTGTGCTGATTTTTACCGCCACCGGTCGTATAACGGTAGTCAAACAAGGTGATCCTGATCTCATCCGCCAACCCTGTCATTACATTGAAAGCTTTGCGTGAATGACCATGGGAAAACAGCGGGAAAGCACTGAGTGAGGGCAACAGCTGCGGCTCGGGCAGCCGTGAGAAATCCAGCATCATGCTCTTGGCTGCCGCTTGCAATGCTTCTGTGCGCTTTTTTTCAAAATGGCGGACCAGGAGAATGGTAGCAACGATCAGAATGACAACGCCTGCTATGATGAATGGAGTGGTCATGGAAAGCTCCTCTCTGGGATTTTGATCTTGATCTCCGAATTAAATCGGACGCGTTTGCAAACCTCTAATTTAATGTGTTTTTCGCAGGAGTATCTGTCTTTCATCTGCGCGAACAGCCTGATTGTAATATTCCTTGAATTCAGGATACTGATCGGGATCGAGCACACTCTGCTTATTCACCACCCGGCGCTGGCCGGTGATGACACCATCTTGATATTTCAAGTCAACCTGATACTCTGCTATATCTGAGTTCAAGCTCAGCGTTTCCTCCAGATCAAGGGGTTCATATCCGGCTGGTAAAACAATACGGATCTCTTCCCAGACCGTATCGAGAGCCACGCGATAGAGATAGTCATGTTCTCGCTTTTCTGTTGAGAGGGATCGTCGTGTTACAAGATTATCCGCCCAGGGAATTTGCAGAAGCTTCATGCTCGACGCCTCCACCAGATAATGCGGTACGCTAAAGGCATACTCGTACACCAATTCCTGGCCAATAGTATTGACATCCTGAATGGTAAAATGATCCATGATCAGGTTTGGATAATCCCTGGAAAGATCTTCTGCAAGCTCCTTGAGACGATCCTTATCGCCCATAAAACGATAGGTGTTTCTGAAGGATGCGCCTGCAGATCCTGATCGCGTTGTGTTTCTCACGATCTCAGCGGTATTGTCATCACTGAGCGTTACCGTTGATGTGCGTCTGGTCAAGCGGGGAGTGAAGTATTCTCCCTTCAGGTAGAAGGGGGCCTTGGTGCCGGGAATGATACTCAAGGCAAAGGCATCCCTGTCTCCACCGGGAACAGAACGAAAGGGATAATTCTGAGCGGTCAGATCCATATAGAGTAAACCCTGCTCTGTTTCAACGGCTGCAATGGCATGGTTGAATTCAATGGCTGGCAGGATGTCAACATTCAGACCTTCATCGAAGGTGTTTACCAAAACATAATGGGCTTTTATTCCGGCTTCCTCCAGCATGGAGATAGCCAGGGTGGCGACGTCTTTACAATCCCCAAGTCTTTCAACCAGAACGTCTCTGGCCTTTTGAGGAATCAATCCGGACTGCCTGAAGGAGACACTGCTATACCTGATATTTTCAGTGATATAATTATAGATCAATTCAATTTTATCCATCTCACTGAGGTCGGGTTTCCCCGCCAGCAATTCTGAAACAACTTCCTGAACTTCATAGCTGCTTCGCGTTTTGGTCTTGGCCAGATCCTGATACCAATCAACCAGATATTCCCAATCGGGGATGGTTGAGATAAACAGCATTTTGCCATAATCATCCAGATCCTTGGTGTTGTATTCATCCAGCACGGCTGGTTCATTATAACTTGCCCATACTTGGAGAATACCATCTTTGGTTTTCGACACTTTGGGCTTGTTGGGCATGAGCTGGGTTTTTGTCTGAATATTATATCCCTTAGGGGCAAGCAGGGAATATTTGCGTTCTTTTACCGGGATGAAATAGTTGAAATGCACTTCCTCCCAGACATGGCGAGACAACCGTCCCTTATAATAGTTCTGTACCCGCCATTTGATATGAATATGATCATTGGGCGCCAGTGATTTGAAAACCACCTTGCCATTATTGGCATCCGCTTTGATCTCGGTTCCATCGGCCTTGAGCACAACAGCTTTTTCGATAATAAGATTTTCTGAGTACCCGTTGTAACCCAGGTTGTATTCCTTAAAACGATCGATCCCATCCATATTGAAAACTTTAAGGAGGACCTCATTTTGGACCTCCGAGGCACCTTCTTCATAGACCACCCGACGCTTGTTGTCCACGAGATAGATGGCATCATCATTGGGATATTCACTTGCATCAGGACTGTTATTGATCCTGTCATTGATATCAACTTCTTCAAAATTGGCAAAAAT
>CAZVSF010000263.1:0-1352 GCA_964630195.1 uncultured Lentisphaeria bacterium | reverse complement strand
CCGGAACCACTGGGTTCTTTTTCCAGCAAGCTATTAAGGGTGGCCTCATACTTATCCACATCTGAGGACTGCAGATAGATATCTGCCAGCTGGAGATAGGCGTCCGTCGATCTTCGTTGTTTTAGGAATGTGTTGTAGATCTCAATGGCACCATCATACTGTTGTGTGGTTCGCATGGAAAACACGGCGGAAAGATAGGTCAGGGACCAGTCTTTGGGGTGTTTCCGGTATCCATCAGCCAGATATGCCAGAGCATCTTCGACCTGCCCTCGTTTGAAGGCAAGATTCATCTGCATAAGGTAAGCCTCTGGTGAATTCGGCAGAAGCTGCAGATAGCGTTTCATGATGGCATCAGCCTGATCAACATTCTCCGCTTCGGCATATTCACCATACTTTTGATCCAGGACAAAGGGAATGTCTGGATAAAGATCATATATTTTGGCTACCGTGGAAGCGGCATTGTCGTATTTTTCGCCCCTGAGGTAGGCTTCATAGAGATGGTTATCAATGATGATCGCTTCGGGCATATATACTGCGGCTGCCCGCAGGGTCACCTCTGCTTTGATGGCTTTGTCATTTCTCAGATAACAATCAGCCAGCAGAAGATAATTCTCAATATGTGATGGATTGGCTTTGATGAGATCCTCGAAAAAGACCTCGGCAAAATTGCGAAGACTTCTGACAGGAGTGCCTGGTTTTGAAGCATGTTTGTGGGGCTTTGTCTCAAATTTCAAATCGCCAATTGCATCGCCATGCTGATCCGTTATACGAACCAGAAAATTGCATTGCGTGATCTCAGAATATCCGCATTTGATAAGGAGTCGATTCCAGCCCTTCTGGAGCTCTGTCTCCACGATGTAGGTATCCAGATCATTGTTTCTTTCTTCGAAAACGGAGATGATCTCCTCGTCATTCAGAAAGGTCTTTAACGATCCGGAGGTCCCCACACGAACGTGTACCACTCGCTTTTCCGGTGAAAAGACAAAGGTATTACCATAGAACACAGCATCTTCACTGCCAAAATAATGGGTCATATCTATCCAGCGATCATGACGAAGCTTACTTATATCAAACCAATTTGCAGGAACGCCTCTTTTTCCAGTATATTTCTTTTTAAACTTGAACTCAACCTCAGGGGGAAAGACCTTTTCAAACCCAGAGGCGGAAATGTTTTCAAAAGGTCCAATGAGTGACCAATCCTTGATAGCTCCCAGGGAATTAAAACGCTGTTTTGCTACTTCAAGATCGCCGTACTCCGCCTCATAACGCCCGATGCGACTGATGGCTCCAGCTTTCATGATGCCCAGATCATCGGCCTTTTCTGCCAATCCAGGAAGCAGCTTATACAACCC
>CAZVSF010000262.1:0-4075 GCA_964630195.1 uncultured Lentisphaeria bacterium | reverse complement strand
TATATCATTATTGTGAATAAGCAAGCCGGTCTCATTGTTCACTCGGGTGCAGGGAATGCCACAGGGACGTTGGTGAATGCTTTGATCTATCATTGTGAACACCTCTCAAATGATAATGGCTTGCTGCGACCAGGCATCGTACATCGTCTGGATAAGGATACATCAGGTCTGCTTATTGCGGCCAAGGACAATCGTGTTCACAGTAATCTCAGATCGCAATTCTCAAAACGGACGATCGAAAAGTATTATTATGCACTGGTCTGGGGAAATTTTGATGATGATGAAGGCGAGATTGATGCTCCCATCGGCCGTTCACCCAAAAATCGAAAAAAATATACAGTTATTGAGACAGGTAAACCATCACTTTCGCGCTATGAGGTGCTCGAAAGGTTCGAATTCCTTACCCTCGTCCGTGTGAAGCTCGAAACGGGGAGAACCCATCAGATCAGAGTGCATATGACGCATGTGAATCACCCGCTTTTTGGCGATCCTTATTATGGGGGACGAAATTCAAAAATCATCACGCTGAATATGCGGAACAGGCAGTTGGCTGCACAGCTTTTAGGGTTATTGAACCGTCAAGCTCTTCACGCACGTCGCCTGGTATTAAGGCACCCCATCACAAATGAGATCATGGATCTTCGGGCTCCGATGCATGATGATTTCGAACAGGTCTTAAGCATTCTGCGAGCAGAAAGCCAGAACGTATGAACATGCTCTTGAACAAACAAATCGAGTATTTTCTGGCATGGCTCGAAGTAGAAAAAAGATATTCACCCGAAACCTTGAGGGGCTATCAAATTGACCTCAATCAATTTTGTCAATTTCTTTCAGATACTGATGCTGAATGTTTAGAGAAACCGAATCAAATTAACCGTGGAGTGATTCGCAGTTTTTTGGGTTATCTCTCTGGTGAGTTAAAGCAACAACCCAGATCGGTGGCGAGGAAACTTGCGGCACTGAAATCATTCTTTAAGTACATGCACCGTGAAGGCATCGTGAAACTAAATATTGCAGCATATGTGCACACCCCCAAGCTTCCTGGTGTAATTCCAAGTTATCTGTCAGAGAATCAAATTGTGGCTGTCCTCGAAAGATTGGGTGCGTCAGATGGTTGGATCGGGAAACGGGATCTGGCTATAGTAGAACTGTTCTACTCCACAGGGATGCGTATTAGCGAACTTTCAGGGCTTAAGATCGTTGATTTGAACCCAAGGAAAAGTACGGTGACTGTGTTGGGTAAAGGATCCAAGCAACGCGTGATACCTGTGGGTCAATATGCCTGGGATGCCATTGAAAATTACCAGTATGCGGTCAAACAAAAATTTGGGGTAAGAAATAGTAATGATGCGCTATTTTTGGGAAAAAATGGTACACCATTGGGTCCCAGCGGTATCCGTCTCAGAGTTAAAAGGGCAATTAAGGAAATTGCTGAGCTAAAAAAAATGAGCCCGCATGTTCTTCGGCATACTTTTGCCACACATTTATTAAACGCAGGTGCTGATCTAATGGCCCTAAAAGATTTATTAGGTCATGCGAACTTGTCAACAACTCAAGTGTATACACATGTGCAAGTTGACAAAATGAAAAAAGCTTTCCAGATGGCCCATCCAAGGGCAGGGAAAAAGTAGTATGTTAGCAACACACCATAAAGCAGGAGGAGCCAATGAAGGTAAACATCGTCGCCCGACATATTGACATTGCGGAGAAAACAAGGGACTATATCCAAGCTGAGGTAGAACACAGATTGGAACCCGTTTTTGATCGAACTGTTGATTGCAAGATGATCGTCGAGAAGGTAAAGAACGATTATATTGCTGAGGTGATTTTGAATGTACCAGGTGAAACCTTAAAAGCCAGCGAAACCTCAGATGATCTAACCAAGTCTGTGGATTTTGTGGTAAAGAAGATGAGGAAACAACTAACGAAGTACAAAAATAAATGGAAACGACCCGTGGATCCCAATAAACAGTTTGTAGAATCCTTAGACAAAGAGTAAATGGGACCAGAAAGTGTAGCATATAAATGAGACCTGAGGAAAAAAGACAAGAGATAATTGTTGGTGTTGTCGTCCTGATAATCCTAGCGGCTACGGTCATGGGAATCATGTGGGGTAACAAAGCTGATATTTTTTCCTCACGGAGCTATTATACGGTACGGGTCGCCCGTGCAAGCGGACTTGAAGAGGGCGACCCGGTAACCGTTTCTGGTGTGCCAAAAGGCGTCGTAGATAATTTCATCGTGAATTCTGATTCAGTAGATATTATCATCGGAGTGGACAAAGATATTACGCTGTTTATGGACGCAAGTGCCATCATCTCTAATCAGGAATTGCTGGGCTCAAAAAAGGTGGAAGTCAATCCAGGTAGTTCCAGGGAGCCTTTGGGTGAACATGGTGTCTTCAGAGGGACCTTCGCAGGTGGCCTGGAAGATATTTTTGAGACCACAGGAGCAATATCCACGGATTTCCAGACCCTGTTGGGAAATTTGAATAAAACCTTGGTCTTGCTGAACAAATCCATGGAAGAGGATGTCCAGGCTAGTCTTCGTTCCATTCACAACACTTCAAGATTGATTGATTCCCTCATGGTCTCAGATATCCAGCCTGGACTTTTGGCCATGAAGGGAGCTTTGCTGCAGGCAGAGAATATCATGGACACAAATAGTGATGATATAGATACGATTGTAACCAATTTAAAAGATGTCTCATACACGCTGACGAAGGTTGTAGACGACAATAAGAGCAAACTGAATCGCTCACTCACCAGCCTCGATAAAATCGGAATCGATTTAAATCGCCTGAGTGTGAGATTGAAAGATCCTAATTCAAGTCTTGGTAAGCTGACCAGTTCAGATTCGCTCTATCAACGTCTGGACAGCATTTCATACAATATTAACGCTATCGTAAAAGAGATTAAAGAAAACCCGAAGAAGTATCTTGAACATGTCAATGTCAATGTCGACATGTTTGGGGGAGGTAAATAGTTTATGCGAGCAGTTATTCCTGCAGCAGGTATAGGGAAAAGATTGCGACCACACACCTTAAATGTTCCCAAGGTCATGATCAACCTTGCAGGCAAACGACTTATCGGACATGTCCTTGATGCTGTTGAATCTGCTGGTGTGGATTCGGTCTCAATTATTGTTGGTTATAAGGGAGAACAGGTTGAGGAATATGTCAATCGATACTATTCTCACTTACGCCTGGATTATCCCAAGCAGGAAGTACGAAAAGGTCTCGGACACGCAGTCCTGGAAGGGCTTGAGGATAAAAATGAAGACGTTCTGATCCTACTGGGTGACACCGTGTTTGATGTTGATTTTAAAAAGTTTGTTGCCCTTCAAAACAGTGCGATCGCAGTGGTGAAAGTAGATGATCCTCGCCGATTTGGGGTAGCCGAGATTGATCAGGAAAACCGGGTCAACAGATTGGTTGAAAAACCTGAAAATCCAAAATCCGATCTGGCATTGGCTGGACTTTATTACGTAAAAGACCAACGTGTATTAAAGGCAGCGCTTGAAAAGCTTATTGCAGATGATATCAAAACGCGTGGAGAGTATCAGTTAACAGATGCCTTACAGATGATGATCGAAAATGGCGAGCAGATCTCAGCAGTTGAAATCAGTGGCTGGTATGATTGCGGAACCAAGGAATCTCTGCTAGATTCTCACCGATTTTTGTTAACGCATAGTTTGTCAACAGAACATAGCAATGGATCCATCATTCATCCTCCCGTATTCATCCACGCGGAGGCGACAGTGAACAACTCAGTTGTAGGTCCCAATGTGACGATTGACAAAGGTGCTGAAGTGAGCAACGCCATCTTGCAGGAAACAATTATAGGTAAGGGTGCGGTTGTAAGAAATATGATATTGAGCCACTCACTTATTGGCGACCATGCAGTAACTGAGGGACAAATGAGAGTTGTGAACGTTGGCGACTACTCAGAATTGAAATTGAATTAATTTGATCGTTGTCCTGTATCTTCACAGGATGCGATAGATAATAAAACTGGAGTTAAAAAATGTCATACTTGTTTTCATCAGAATCAGTAACAGAAGGTCACCCGGATAA
>CAZVSF010000261.1:0-4089 GCA_964630195.1 uncultured Lentisphaeria bacterium | reverse complement strand
ATCGAGGACAGAGAAAAAGCTAGTCCCAGGGTCAGAGGGATTTGATTGGAGCCCTGATGGCACTCAAATCGTTTATGCCAGAAAAGAGTATTATGATGGGGGAATACCACCTTCCAGACACGCTGATCACTCCTCCCATCGACTCAATCCATTTCTCAGTACCAATGAAGTCTCAAGCTGTGAACGCTGCCAATTACTAATCAGTGGCTCAAGATATTCTGATCTATTTATTGCTGACCCTGATGACCTCGATAATGAACAACAATTGACCCATGGAGAGCGGGTAAAAAATCCAGCCTGGTCCCCTGAGGGTGATAAGATCGTTTTTGTCAATCTCCGTGATGGTACCAATAATTTATGTCTGGCATTTCCTGATCATCCTGATAGTGTCCAGCAACTCACCTATTTTGATCCCGGAGTACAGGTTTATGTGCCCAGATGGTCACCCCGGGGGGATAAGATCATTTTTGATTTCACATCTGGTAGTAATCGTGATATTGCCATCTACGATATCAGTTCCAATTCAATTGAGAATATCCTGACCCAAAAATGGGATGAGCGTAATCCAGTCTTTGTAAATGACTCTCTCATCTACTACAGTGACGATCGCACCGGTGTATTTAACCTTTATGACTATAAACTGGATAACCAGAACAATTCTCGTCTGACAAATGTTGTTGGCGGAGCCTTTCAGGCCGAAGTACGAGATGACAAGATCTATTACTCTCTTTATGACAGTCTGGGCTTTAACATTGCGGTTTTGGATGACTCAGATCTGATGCATGTTACTTCTGAGCCGCTTGAGGTGTCCATTGAACGCATTATTGAGCCTTCATGGACACGTCATGAAAAAGATCTGGTAGCAACGGATTATTCGTTTCGGGCGGGACCCATGTTTGTTCTGCCACGCCTCCAGATTGAAATGGATCAATCAAAAAATGATATTCTCTTCAAGCCGGGGATATACTTCTTTTCTGATGAGATTATCAGCAACTATTCAATGATAGGTGGATTCGGCCTGGCTCCCAATTTGGATATGGATCTTTTCCTGTCAGCCCAATATAAAGGGTTTCTACCGACTTTGACTTTCGAATTTTACCAGATGCTTAGACATACTACTGAGGAATTAATATATCTTGATGTGTGGCCTGCCGAGAGCGATCTAACTTTCAGTCTGTCACAAGGGGTGTTGTCTGCTGATCTTGCATTGCCACCCATGTTCCGACTCAAACTTGATATATCTGCATCTAATTACCGTACTGCAATAGGTAGCCATATCGTACAAGGGCAACCTGCTGGTGGGATCAGTTATGATTATTTTAAAGGTTGGGATTGGGGGTTAAAATGGGATATGTCTCATATTAATATTCGACAAGAGCGGGGGATTAATCCTTCTGGATACAGGGCGAGCATTTCGTTTCGGGACAATCATCATAATTTTCTGGATAGATATGGCTATGATGAGTCCACCGAACGCTGGGGAAATATTTTTTCTCAAAATCGATATATGAAATTTGATGCTTCTGCTTTTTATGGATATCTCCTGCCAGTTCCAGGAAATATTGTTATTTCAAACACGACGGAGTTGAATTTGATCGATAACAATACCATCGATGATTTCTTTTGGGAATTTGGTGGCGGAATGCCTGGATTAAAGGGCTATCCCTTCTATTCGCTCAAAGGTACCCGTCGTCTTGTCTCAACTGCTTCCATGCGCTTCCCACTTTTCAGGGATAACTATAGTCGCATCGCACAGATGATGGTTCGTGATCTATATCTGGGTTTCCATGGTCAATTTGGTGCAATATGGTCGGCGGATGCCAGTCAAGTTACACCTGATGATGTTTCGAGTTGGTGGCGTTATGAGCAGGATCAGATGAAGCTTGTGCGAGATGTGGGTATGGATTTACGATTGGCATTGAATTCGTACTATGCTTTTCCCACCGCCTTTGAATTTGGTGCATATTATGGGCTCGACGATGTCTCTGTGGTTACGAATAACAATGATATTATTAACTACGGGGGTGAATGGCGTTATTATTGGAAGGTCTTATTTGGTTTTGAATAAAATGAAATACATCATGGTTACACTGGCAGTAATACTGCTGACCACATCGAATCTTTATGCAGGTGAAGAGGTGGAAAACCCCACTCGGCTAAAAGTAAATAAGCTCATGCTTAAGAATTTTGTAAAATCACTGATTATTCCCGGTTGGGGTCAATATGAGAATGGGAATAAAATCAAGGGAATTCTTTATGTGACGGCAGAAATTGCCGGAATATATAGCTATCACACATATTATTCGGCTGGATCGGATAAAGAAATTGACTACCAGAATTATGCCGATACCTATTGGTACTATGGTCGTTTTTCACCATCCAATGACCCCGATGCACGATGTGGGAGCAATTTAAAAACCCATGAGATGCCGATTCTGCGCAATTCCCACGGTGATATGCTGGTGGATGAGAATGGTTATTTGATCCCACTGAAGGATCAGCATTATTATGAGAACATCAGTAAGTACCCTGAATTTGTTTGTGGCTGGGATGATTGGGATCCAAATGGACCCATGGCTGATGAAGATCTATCACCCCACAAACTCACATATGTTGAGATGCGTACCCGTTCCAATGAACTATATCGGGATGCACAGATCGCTGGAACACTCATCATGCTTAATCATTTAATCAGCGCTTTTGATGCAGCTCTGGGAACAGATTTGACATCATTTGAATCAACTAGTTTCGCTGGGAAATTCTATATTAATCCGCTTAATGTCGCCAGAGGCATAAGCATGGAGGTTACATTTTGATCAATAGCTTTACCCGAATACGCATGCTACTTGTTATTGCAGTTATAGGATTGTTTCTGCAACAATGTGCCAGTCAGAAGGAAGATCTCGAAGCATCACAAATTGGTGAGACTTATCAACGCGGACTCGAATATTTTGAAAAAGATAATTATTTGAAGGCAGAGGAAGTCTTTACCTTTATCATTTACAACGACCCTGGCGGAGCATATGCTGATGATGCCCAGTTCCAACTCGCAGAAACATATTTTGAACGCGAGGAATATCTGCTGGCGATCAGTGAATATGACAGACTGATCCGTCGTATGAAAAACTCAAGTTATGTTGAAGATGCATTTTGGAAAAAAACGCTCTCATATTGTGAATTGTCTCCCGATTACCGACTTGACCGTGACATGACTGATAAGGCACTTCGCTTTCTCTACGATTTTGTCGATATTTACCCCAATAGCAGGCATTCTGAAGATGCACAATCCCGTATCAAAGAGATGCGTGGAAAACTCGCCATGAAGTTACTGGATAGTGCCAGACTCTATGACACACTTCGTGAATATGAATCTGCCATTTATTATTATGATAGCATTATCAACGAGTACAGTGATACTGATAAGTACGCATCAGCCAGATTGGGTAAAGCAGGAGATATGGCAGCATTGGGTCGTTGGTCAGAGGCCAGAGAGCTTATGAACTCTATCGCACTCAATGGAAAAGAGGATTTAACTCCCAAAGAAAAACAGAAAATGCGCATATTGGGAGAAAAAGTTCTGGCAGAAACGGAAACCTTAAAGAATTGAGTCATCCCGCGTGAAGCTCTGTCTCTTTGGTGGAACCTTTGATCCACCCCACAATGCCCATTTTATTATTGCTGAGGCCATCCGCGAATCTCTTGATCTGAACAAAATTGTTTTTATTCCGGCATATAGACCCCCACACAAGTTTGAGATCAAGCCAGTAACACCTGTAGAACATCGTACAGCAATGCTGAAGCTATGTATTGATAATATCCCTCAATTTGAATATTCTGATATAGAGATCCAGCGCGGTGGTGTTTCCTATACAATTGAAACCATTCGTGAGATGAAGAAGGAAAAAGGCGTCAGCAGCGCAGACTTACACTTTTTGATCGGTAGTGATAGTCTGTCAGAATTCAAATCCTGGAAAGATTGGGAAAGTATACTTGATGAAAGTCAGGTCATCGTTGCCAGACGTCCACGGTTTGAGGAGTCTGATATTGATCCTGATATTCTGGAGCGGGTCCTTTTCCTTAACTTGCCTC
>CAZVSF010000260.1:0-4126 GCA_964630195.1 uncultured Lentisphaeria bacterium | reverse complement strand
AATGAAACTCATTGACCACCCCTGGTTGCTCGTCTATCTTCCGCGGCTTTATGTCAATCCCATATATAGTATTATATATAGCTGGGGATTTACGAGAGCGTGTAGACGACATATAACGAAGCAGGAGCTATGCTAGAACAACTGTCACAAAATCTGGAAGGTGTATTCAAGAAACTTCGCGGTCAAGGGAAGTTGTCTGAGAGCAATATTTCAGATGCCATGCGTGAAGTTCGACGCGCTCTCCTGGAAGCAGATGTCAACTACAAAGTCGTTCGAACTTTCATCAACTCCGTAAAGGAAAAAGCTCTCGGTTCAGACGTCCTGCGTTCTATCACGCCAGGACAACAGATCGTGAAGATCATCCATGAAGAATTGATCACCCTTCTCGGAGAAAAAACAGCAGATCTCGAACTTTCAGGCAATCCAGCTATTATCCTCTTGGTGGGCTTGCAAGGTTCTGGAAAAACAACTACATCTGCAAAATTGGCGAGAAATTTGCGGAAAACAGGTCGTCAGCCCCTACTCGTGGCTTGCGATGTGTATCGACCTGCAGCCATAACCCAGCTTCAGGTGCTTGGAAAACAATTGGATATCCCCGTGTATGCAGACGAAGGTAATCAGGACGTTGTCCAGATCGCCCGGGATGCAATCAGGGAGTCTGTGCGTTACCCCGCCAATGTTGTGATTGTCGATACTGCTGGTCGACTGCATGTTGATACTGACATGATGGATGAAGTCAAGCGACTGCAACAAGCACTGAAACCTGCAGAGACCCTGTTTGTGGCAGATGCCATGACGGGTCAGGATGCTGTGAATGCAGCAGGTACCTTTGCAGACACAGTGGACCTTACAGGTGTAATTCTTACCAAACTTGATGGCGATGCACGTGGCGGAGCAGCATTATCTGTTCGTGAAGTCACGGGAAAACCCATCAAATATATTGGTGTAGGAGAGCATCTGGACAAGCTGGAAACTTTCCACCCAGACAGAATGGCTGGTCGAATTTTGGGGATGGGAGATATCGTCTCTCTCGTGGAAAAAGCACAGCAGGATATCGACGTCGAAGAAGCTGCAAAACTTGAAGAGAAAATGCTTAAAAACACCTTCGATCTTGAGGATTTTAAGCAGCAGTTAAAACAGCTCAAAAACATGGGTTCCATAGGCGATTTAATGTCCATGATCCCGGGTGTAAAAGGAATAAAAGATGTTGATATTGATGAAAAAAGGTTGACTAGGATTGAAGCAATTATTAACTCTATGACCCTTGTCGAAAGACACCGTCCACAGATATTAGATGGGAGTCGCCGCAAAAGAATAGCAAAAGGCTCAGGGACAAAGGTTCAGGATGTGAACCAGTTAATAAAGCAGTTCCAGTCAATGCGGAAGATGATGAAGAAATTTGGAAAAATGAATAAAAGGCAGCTCATGAAAAATCTGCCTATGGGACTTTAAGGAGAACACCTTTTGGCTGTAAAAATCAGACTGAAGCGATTGGGCAAAAAGAAACAACCTTTCTATAGAATTGTTGTGGCTGATTCACGTGCCCCTCGCGACGGAAGATCCATCGAAAAAATTGGACATTATAACCCGATACCAGATCCAGCGGAACTTGTGATCAATGAAGATCGTCTGTTTCATTGGATGGATCAGGGTGCAACACCCAGTGACACAGTTTTTAGTTTGCTGCGTGGACGGGGACTCACTCTTAAATATGAGTTGATGAGCCGTAATGCAGATGAAGCTACCATTAGCAAAGAAATGCACAAATGGGAGCTGGCAAGAGACGAACGGGGCAAAAAAGCTCAAGCAGCCCAGTCAGCCAAAATGGCTGCCGCTGAAGCTGCCAAGCAGGCTGAAGAAGAGGCTGCAAAAAAAGCTGAAGAAGCAGAAGAGGCTGCAGAACAGGCCGCTGAAGCAGAAACAGTTGTAGAAGAGGTTGAAGAGACCCCTGAGGTAGCTGAAGATGAACCTGCTGAGAAAGTTGAAGAAGCAGTAGCTGCAGAAGAACCCACTGAAGTAGTTGAAGAAGAAGTCGCTGCTGAAGAACCTGTCGAAGAACCTGCCGAAGGTACGGAGAAGCAAGATTCTTAATAAGCTGAAGAAGTTCCTTACCGATGATCAGGTAGATTCGACAACCGACGGAGGTATGACCATGAAAGAGTTCGTAGAGTATGTAGCAAAAAGTCTGGTTGACAATCCTGATGATGTGGAAGTCAATCAAGTAGATAGCGAACGGGTGACCATCTTCGAATTAAGAGTAGCTAAGGAAGACATTGGAAAGGTAATTGGTCGTCAAGGCCGCACAGCCAAAGCCTTCCGCACATTATTAGCTGCGATTTCAGCAAAGGCCGGTACCAACCGCGCCATGCTCGAGATCATCGAATAGGGTAATGCATTCAGCTGAGGTGAATAGAACCGCCATTGGTGTGGTTCGCAAACCTCATGGTATAAAAGGGGGACTCAAGGTGACCCTGTACAGCATCGACCTTGAATTGCTCCAGGAATTGGAGCAGCTTTTTGTAAATACGGGTAGTGAATGGAAACAACTCACGCTGAGAAATAGTCAAGGTTATGATGATTATGCCATTCTCAGCTTTAATGAAATTCCAGATCGCACAGACGCCGAAACATATCGTGGTATGGAGATATATACGCTTCGCGAGGATATGCCGGAACTGGATGATGACGAATTTTACATCGATGATCTTATCGATTGTGACGTCGTGGATGAGAACCATAAAAACCTGGGTAAGGTCATTGAGATCATAAGCCCTGGTGCTCATGATGTCTTGCTCATACAGCAGGGTGATCAAGAAATGTTGATTCCACTCGTTGATGAATGGGTTGTCGATATCGATCTTAAGGATCGCAGAATTCAAGTCAATAGTGCTGAGGTGGTTGAATGATAATAGATGTCATCACCACTTTTCCAGAAACCCTTCAAGCCTTCCGTGAGATGGGGATCGTCGGTAGAGCATTTGATAGTGGTCTGGCTGAAATGAAGTGTTGGGATATTCGGGATTTTGCTGATGACACCTATAAGCACATTGATGATGTGCCCTATGGAGGTGGAGCAGGTATGATCATTAAACCGGATCCCCTCTTCAGAGCGTTTGAAGCAGTAGCTGATCATCGCCAGAATGTGGGTCACCGTGTCTTTCTTACACCCCAGGGCAAACCTTTTCAGCAGAAGGATGCTGAAAGATTGGTTGAAACTCCCCACCTGGTTTTATTGTGTGGAAGATATAAGGGTGTTGATCAACGCGTGCGGGATGAGCTTATTGATGAAGAGATCAGTCTTGGAGATTTCGTGCTTTCTGGTGGCGAGATAGCAGCATTTGCTGTGATCGATGCCATGATTCGTTTGCTTCCTGGTGCAGTCAGTGATGACGAATCTACAAAATCGGACACTTTTCCTGTTGGATTATTGGATGCACCGTATTATACCCGCCCCGCTGAGTACCGGGGAATCAAAGTACCCGACGTGCTGCTCTCTGGGCACCACGCGAAGATTGAAAATTGGAGAGAACAGCAGCGTCTTGAGCGGACTAAAGTTAAACGCCCAGACTTGTTCGATAGATATATGAGAGGACTGGAGGAAAGTAATGAATAAAGTAGATAACCTGGTTGCCGGGCAGCTTAAAACAGATTTGCCTGATTTCAAACCAGGTGATACTGTAGCTGTAGATGTGAAAGTTATCGAAGGCCAGAAAGAAAGAATTCAGGTCTATGAGGGTAATGTAATTGCCCGTACAGGTAAAGGCATAACTGCCACTTTTACGGTTAGAAAAATTTCAAATGGTGTTGGGGTGGAGAGAATTTTTCCTCTGCATGCACCAACGGTTGCCGGAGTGAGAGTATTGCGGCGTGGTAAAGTTCGTCGCGCCAAACTATACTATCTTCGCAAACTTCGTGGAAAGAAGGCCAGAATCAAAGAGAAGCGAGAATTCTAGGCTTCAGATATTTCCAAACATTCAAAGGGCTGTCCAGTGGGCAGCCCTTTTTTTTAGGTCCTGAGAGCTTTTCCATCCTCGCAGAATTTGGGTAGACCTGAATGGAGTTCTGAATTTCTAATGGCATTTATCTCAACTATGAATTAAGGTGCTTCCATGCTGGAAAATTTAAC
>CAZVSF010000259.1:0-4136 GCA_964630195.1 uncultured Lentisphaeria bacterium | reverse complement strand
CTGAACCCTTAGTTTGATTCAATGGAGTCTTTCCAATGACCACAATCGTACTGATCTATCTCTTGATCCTTTTAGGCGTCGGGGCCTGGAAGTCCTTGAAGGTAAAAACGCAATCTGACTTTGCTCTGGCCGGTCGGGATCTGCCACCCTGGATACTGGTGGGCACCATGCTGGCTACCTGGATAGGAACAGGCAGTATTCTTGGAAATGCTGGCAAGGCCTATGAGATCGGATTTGCAGCCCTCATCCTTCCTGCAGGCGGTGTGCTCGGTATTGCTTTACTCACGCGAATTGCCGGAAAGATCCGGGGGTTGGATACCTATACGGTTCCTGAGATCATTTTCAATCGCTTTGGGTCAGGGGCAAGAAATCTGACCGTTCTGGCGCTGGTCCTGGCCTATATGGTTATTGTCTCCTATCAGTACAATGCCGGGGGTGCAGTTTTAAAGACCATTTTTTCAGATGCCCAGGGTAATGCCAGCTTATCTCTTGAATCCGCCACTGCAATTGCCGCCATATTTATTATTCTATATACCGTCCTGGCTGGTCTCTTGAGCGTGGTATATACAGATGTTGGTAATGGGATCATTATGACTCTGGTACTGTTGATCGCATTCCCCATACTATGGTTCAAGGCCGGTGGGTGGAGTGGGATGGAGGCTGCTTTTGCAGCTCAGGGGACCCCTGAAAAATTAAGATTCTTTGGGCAACTGAGCCCCATGCAATTCATCAATTATATGCTCCCGCCTTTCCTGCTGGTACTGGGTGATGCAAATATGTATCAGCGATTCAGCGCAGCCAGGACCAGGAAAGGTATCACCCGTGCCACCATTATTCTTGTCCTTGCTGTTGGTCTGATCGAGGGAATTATTATTGCTACTTCAGTGGTATCAGCCTCACTGGTTCCAGATGCTGCCAACGGTCGGCATATTCTGGTACATGTTGCCGCTACACAGCTTCCCCCCTTACTCGGCGGCTTATTTTTTGCCACCATCATCGGAATCATTATCTCTACAGCTGATTCCTATCTCCTGGTGCCTGCAACAACCTTAATGCGCGATATCTATCTTCAGTATATCAATCCTCTGGCTCATGAAAAACGAATTGTGCTCTACTCCAGACTATTGGTTCTGGCACTTGGATTTTTTGCCTGGATTCTCAGCCGAGGATTTGTGAAATCGCCTGGATTTTTTGAAAGGGCTCTGTACGCCTATACCATCTATGGTGCTGCCATCACACCGAGCTTACTGGCCGCTTTATTCTGGGACAGAGCTACATCGCTTGGCGCTTTGCTATCCATAGGAGCGGGCGTCTTTACAACCATTCTCTGGCAAGAGACACCTCTATTTTCCTGGTTACTTGGAGATGGACTTGTAGATCATCTTGATGCAGTTCTACCAGCCATCCTTTTAAGTCTGTTTTTTTTGGTTGCGGGGAGCTTACTAGATTCCCGAAAACCACGCCAATCAAAATAATTTCATTATCCAATATTTATCTCTTAACCTTTTTACTTAACTCCCGTCTCAGTTATGTTGTCGCCAATTTGAAAGAACAAAGTCAGACCTGTTAAAGATCTGAATTTGATAAAGGAAATGTTCATGTTACGATCGATCAAAGTCTTACTCCCCTTGTTGCTTCTGACCTTGTCAGCCCAACCACTTTTAGCCCAAAGACCTGGTGGCGCAGGGAGGGGTGGTGGCAACCGGCCCAGTACAGGTATAGCAGGCAAGGTCCTGGATAGTGCCACCGATGTACCCATTCAATATGCCAATATCATGCTGCACAATAATGATACAGAAGCAGCCATTATCGGAACCATTTCTGACGAGACAGGACGGTTTCTGCTCAGCCCGATCCGACCAGGTAAGTATTTTGTGACCATCAAATTTATGGGATACGATGAACTGAGAATCGATAGTCTATCCATCACCATGGCTACGCCCATGGCTATGCTTGGGGAGGTGCACATTGTGCCAGCCACTGTTGAGGGCGAATCGGTTGTTGTGGAACGCGAGCGGACCACCATGGAATACAGAATCGATAAAAAAGTAATCAATGTGGGTCAGGATCTTACCTCCAGCTCGGGTACTGCAGTCGAGGTCCTTGAAAATGCCCCTTCAGTCCAGGTAGATATCGAAGGGAATGTCGAATTGCGAGGGAGTAGCAATTTTACTGTCCTCATCGACAACCGTCCTTCTATCCTGGATGGGAATGAAGCATTGCAAACGATTCCAGCCAGCACCATCGACAATATCGAGATCATTACAAATCCATCGGCAGCTTATGACCCGGACGGGGTTTCAGGTATCATCAATATCATCACCAAGAAAAGCAAGCTGGAAGGAATGAGCGGTATTGCCAATCTCAATGCGGGGACGTTGGGACAGGTGGGCGGCGACATGCTCCTGAATTATCGTAACCATAAATTTACGGCCTATATCAGTGCAGCATATCATTCCCGTGTCTTTGAGGGTCAGGACACCAGTATGAGCATTACAACTGTGGGTGACACGAGTTATTATGTCGGCCAGCAGGGCAATCGGCGTTTTTCTCACGGGGGCTATAGACTTCGTACCGGTATCGATTTTAATATTTCTGACAAAGATGTCCTTGGTATCAAGGTATCTTACGGCTCTCGCGGGTTCACTATGGCCAGCGATAATTCATTTACAGAATATTCCGCCCCCCTTTCTTCATTTTATCAGTCCACTTCAGAGGCAGAATCAGATCGCGGTGGTAATTACTACGATTTTGGCGGAAACTATGAGCACCAATTCAATGGTCCGACCCACCGGATAGAGATCAATGGAAGATATAGTATCCGGGAATCTGAAGACGAAAGTATCACGGAGCAATTTGATATCACGGGTAACCAGGTCAGTGGCAGGATCGCCACAGAAGATGGTCCCACATCGCGGGGTCGTGTTGAGTTGAAGTACGAACAACCCTTTGGCAATGAAGGCAAGCTGGAAGCCGGATACCAAATAAGAAATGGTATCTCGGAAGATTCTAATGGTCTCAAGAACTGGGATGACAATACAGAAACCTATGTCATCGTGAATACATATGCCTACGACACCAAGTACAAAAGAAATATTCAGTCCTTATTCGGTGTTATGTCCACCAACATTGGAAAACTTGGGATTCAGGGTGGGTATCGCGCTGAGTACACTTTTCGAAACATCAATCTGGTTGATAGTCTTGAATTTGAAATTGATCGCTGGGATTACTTCCCCAGTATCCACCTCTCCTACAATATCACGCCGACTCAGAAATTTATGACCAGCTATAGCAGGAGAATTGACCGTCCCAGAGGATGGTTTTTAGAACCCTTTGAAACCTGGGAGGATGCTTACAACGTCAGAAGTGGAAATCCAGGTCTGTTGCCAGAATACATCAATGCTTTTGAAGCTGGTTATATGAAATATTTCGGTAAGAATATGCTCTCAGCTGAAATCTACGCCCGGGAAACCAAAAATCTGGTTGAACGTGTTCAAAGTGTCTATTCAGAAAACGTCATTCTGCACACCTTTGATAATGTAGGCAATTCACTCGCAATCGGAAGCGAGCTGTCATTGAGATGGATGGTGGCACCCTGGTGGGATTTTAACCTCATGGGAAATATCTACCACTATGAGATAAATGACCAGCCTGCCAGCTTCAATCAAAATATTCAGAGTGACAATTGGAGCGTTAGATTTAACCATAATTTTACTGTGAATCGGTTGCTGAAGCTTCAAATGAACGCCATGTACTTTAGTCCCTCCGTAACATCACAGGGAGAACGTAAAGCCATGTTCTTCCTCAACACCGGGGCTCGATTGAACATTATAGAGAACAAGTTGAGTGCTTCCATTAACGTGCGTGACCTTCTCGATACTGGTGATCATGAATTTACCAGCCAGGGAGATGGCTGGTACCGTTATCAATTCTCTGACAGGGTTGCCCCGATTTTTTCAGCTTCCATCAAATACAATTTCAATAATTACCGCTCGAAGGATAGAGGCAGTAATGGTGATGATATGGGTGGCGAAGCTGCTCAAGGCGATGATTTCTAAACAAATTTCATCAGCCCGGATGGTTATGCCATATTCGTTACAGGTGTCTTTAAATGACTTCTTAGACTCTAGAATGTC